>DATMYB010000130.1:0-7284 GCA_035561215.1 Syntrophomonas sp.
AGGAGAATTAGCTCTGTTTGACAATTCTAATTATAGAGTCCTGGCGGTTGAAGAAAAAGGTGTGACCCAAGCTTTTATTGCCGAATGGCTGCTGCCAAGCGCTCATTTCATCGAACATTTTGCGGTGAGTCCGGAAGTTAGGGGAAGAGGTTTGGGAACAGAAATTATGCATGGCTATTTGGAACGGACAAAAGGTTCGGTTGTTCTTGAAGTTGAAACAGATGAAACTTTGAAGGCCAGGCGCAGAATAGGTTTTTACGAACGTCTAGGTTTTATATTAAGTGATGTCACCTATATACAGCCGTTATTGCGTAAGGAATCTCCCGATGTTGCGCTGCAGTTGATGCATTATCCTGCGGAGATATCAAACAGAGAACTCCAAAGAATCAAGCGGGAAATCTTTCAGAAGGTCTATGTTTAATGGGGTAAACCACATATTTTCCGGCAGTTTTCAGCCGGTTAATATTCAATATGAAGACGATCCATCTTTCTATATAACGTATTGCGGGTAATGCCTAATTCTTTGGCAGCTTGAGTAATATTGCCCTTGTGGAAATTAAGGGCCTGGACGATGATTTCTTTTTCCGATCTTTCGATTTTGCTTTCATCCGGATTTTTGTCGGCTGCTTCGATCACTAAACTGGGCAAAAGGTCTGGTGTAATTTTATTATTGTTGGTAAATATCAGCGCATTCTCAATCACGTTCGATAGCTCGCGGATGTTGCCGGGCCATTGGTAGCGTTCGAAAATCATCATCGTTTCCGGAGTTATTATAACGTGCCCCATACCCATCCTTTGTGAGATGCTGTTGGCCAAATAATTCGCCAGCGGAGAAATATCTTCGATACGGTCTCTTAAGGGAGGGATTTTTATGTTAATAACATTTAATCGGTAATACAAATCCTTTCTGAAAGTTCCGCTAGAAACGGCCTCTGCAATGTTGGCATTCGTGGCGGCAATGATTCTGACATCGAAGGGTATTGATTTACTTCCGCCTACACGGGTAACCGTCTTGTCCTGCAGTACCCGCAACAGATTGACTTGCATATCCAGGGACATCTCGCCCAGCTCGTCGAGAAACAAGGTTCCCCCTTCAGCCTGTTCGAACTTACCCTCCTTACCGCCTTTGACGGCTCCGGTAAAAGAACCCTCTTCATATCAAATAATTCACTTTGCAAAAGGCTGGTTTGAATTGCTCCGCAGTTTATGGCGATAAACGGGCCGGTGCGCTGACTGGCATTGTGTATGGCATGGGCAAACACTTCCTTGCCGGAACCGCTTTCACCTTCGATTAAAACCGGTGCGGTGACTTGTGCCGCTCTGGAAGCTATGCGCATAACATTGCGGAAGGGAATAGAAGTACCGACAATATCGCTGAAGTTAAAACGATTGCTGTCAACAGGTACATTGACGATCTTTTTGGCTACCCTTTTATTGATATCTTCGCTGAACAATAAAAGTGAATAATTTTGACCGTTAATTCCTTGTACGTTGCTGCAGTTATTTAGGATACAAGGAATCGGGTAGCCGTTTAATTTGAGTTCGAAGTTCTCATTTTCAGTTTTAGTGTTCAGCAGACGGGACAGATCCATGGCCAGTTCCTGGTAGTTTTTACCGGTAAAATTTCGGACCGACATATTAAACATTTCTGCGCACTGGTTATTGGCGTTAACGATATAGCCCTCGTTGTTGCAAAGAAGAGCGGCATAGTTTATCTCATCAAGAAACGATGTGAAGGGATCATCGGTTTCCTTAAGAGTAAACCTGTCATTATTTAAAAACTCCTCAATCAAATGAGCTGCGTTTATCATTAATTGCAACGGTTGTTCCGGAATTTTGCCGTAAGGATTGAAAAGCCCCAAAATGCCAATAAGCTCTTCGCTGGAATCAAAAATGGGGGATCCTCCGCCGAAAATCGTCTGATAGTAATTGATATAGTTTTCATACCCGCCTAAAACATACGGTATTTTCTCTTTAAGGATAAGACCGCCGGGGCACGTGCCGACATGTTCCTCATCAAGATACTTGCCAACAGATACGGTGGAGAACTGAGTGTTTTTGTTGACCTCGCTGATAATCACGCCTGCTTTGGATATTAGGCATACCTGATTATCCAGATAAAAAGAACTGTTGGTAGCGTATACATAATTCATGATCGGCTGAGAAAAAGCAATCAAATCAGCCAATTCTTGTTTAATCAGTTCCATTTCATCATCAGGAACAGAGCTTAATGGCGGCGCAACCCAAGGGCTTAATCCCAAGTCTTTGCTTCTTCGCCAGGAACGTTCTACCTCGGGCCGCAAAACCCCTTCCATAATAATGTTCTGTTCAGCAAATAAACGCCATGCTTCAATGACCTTATATGTGTGGATCTTTTTCAGTGATTGCATACAAGAACGTCCTTTCTGCCACATCATACCGATTCACCACATGCTTGTACATATTATATCATAACCAATTAATCATAAAGTGTTGATACAGTGCCAATACATGTTGCTGCGAAAAAGGGCGGCAATACGTTTGTAGCCAATAATGAAAAGCGCTGTTTTATGGGGGATATGCAGAGTTTCGTAAACTGGTATGAAATTTGCGTTTATTATGAATCGTTATACAACGTATACAACCGTATTGTTTTTTAATGAAAGGAGTTGAACGTATTCCAGGGTAAGCAGGATAAGGGATATATCAAACTATTTGAAGTGAAAGGAAGGCTGGAAAATGGATTATATCAAACACTTTGATCAGGTAGTCACATGGGAGAAAAAAGACAAAATCGCCACCATCAGCTTTATATGCCCGCAAAATCAGAACAAAATGAATGAACAATTCGTGGATGAATTCGGCAGCGCTTTAAAAGACGCAGTTAATGACAAAGACGTCAAGGTCATCGTTATGAGAGCCGAGGGAGACGTATTTATTGGAACAGGCGATTTGCAACTTATGATAGCTCCGGTGATGATGCAGAGTGTTGCGGCAGGGCGTAAAATCATGCATAACATCGGAGATATTGTACGCATGATGTACCGGTGCTCCAAACCGATTATCGCTGCGGTGGATGGTTTGGCGGCTGGTGGGGGATGCGGCCTTACGCTTTCGGCGGATATCGTTATTGCCTCCGAGAAGGCGACCTTTAATGAAGCTATATTTGCCCAGTCATGTCTGCCTTGTGACTCCGGCGGATTATGGTCATTACAACGTCTGGTCGGCACAATGAAAGCAAAATACCTGGCATTGCGCCCGGAACCGGTAAATGCTCAGGAAGCTTTAACGCTGGGTATGGTAGCCAAGGTGGTACCTTCGGACAAGCTTTATGACGAGGTATATGCTTTGGCGGCTTATATAGCTGCTCTTTCGCCGGTCGGAGTGAATGCGATCAAACAAATTTCCAACCGTATGCCTGAATATTCGTTAGATACCTATTTACAACAAGAAGCGGAATATATCTCCCAAGGGATTGTAAGCAAGGACTTTAAAGAACTGGTGGCTTCAATAATGGAGAATCGGTTGCCGGAATTTATCGGCGAATAAATATATTGAATTGGAGGTTTGGCTATGCCGCACTTTATGAATGAAGACCGGGAGTTAATCAGAAATATTGCTCGGGAGTTTGCCGAAAAAGAGGTCAGGCCGCTGGCAGCGGAGATTGACAGAAATGAAACCTTCCCGGTGGAGTTGTTTAAGCGTTGTGGAGAATTGGGTTTTACCAGTATTAATGTCCCGGAAGAATACGGCGGCAGCGGTATTGATTTAACCACATTTTCAATCGTAATCGAAGAAATTTCCAAAGAGTGTGCGACCTTAGGTATGTGCCTCATCGCTCATGCCGCTTTGGCTGTAGCCGTTGTGGCTGTTGGAGGCAGCGAACAGCAAAAGCAGAAATGGCTGACACCAATGGCCAGTGGGGAAAAAATTGCGGCTTATTGCATGACCGAGCCTTCCGGTAATGCCGATCAGAGTACTTGGACCTGTACTGCTACGCAAGACGGAGATGAATATGTGATCAACGGTACAAAAATATTCTGCACCAATATCGGCGTTTCCGATTACTACATCGTTAAAACGGTAACCGGAGAATATGATCCCGCTGCAGGAGCTGGCAATACTTATTTCATGGTTGAAAAAGGGACCCCCGGTTTTACGGTTGGCAAGCTGGAGGACAAAGTGGGCTGGCGTGGCAGTGCCACTGGGACACTTTATTTCAAAAATGTAAGGGTTCCTGCGGAGAACATGATCGGTCCCTTTAACCAAGCCAATACAGCTATTCCGCATCCTGTTTTTTATGAAATGACTTCAGCCGGAGCATGTGCGTTAGGAATTGCGGAGAAGGCCTACAGCAAAACCCATACCTATACCCTTTCTCGCGTTGTAAAATCAGGCCTGCCCTTTTATTTTTATTTCGAGACCATGCGTACCAGAATTGGCGAAATGAAAATGAATATAGAAGCCATGAGAAGCTTGATCTATAACCAGACAACCATGGTTGATAACGGAGAAATCGACATGCCTACCATAATTATGGTAAAACCATACTGCTTTAAGGCGGCAGAAAACATCTGCAGTGTGGCGATAGATTTGCATGGAGGAGTAGGCGTAGTGAAAGAAACCGGAGTTGAACAGTTATGGCGCGATGCTAAAGTTGGAATGATCGGCGGAGGCCAGTATGACAATTTGATTGATATGGCAGCGTTAATGCTAGGAATGGGAAAATAGACTGGGGTACCCCGTGAAAATATTATTCGGAATTTAAAGAAGGGAGTTTTCAATGAGTTATTTTATTACTGAGGAACAACAGTTGATTCTTAATGCAGTCCGGGATTTCTGTAATGATCCCAAAATTCAGCAAATGAACATGGAGGCAATGCAGCAGGGAAAAGTGGCCAGAGCGGTGTGGGATGCGGCAGCGGAACTTGGTTTTGTTGGCATAAGCACGCCTGAAAAATACGGCGGCGGCGGACGTGATCTATTTACGGAATGCCTGGTTATAGAGGAACTGGCTAAAGCCGGTAATCCTTTTGGGACAATGTTGATTGCCCACAATCTGGGATTAAAATGTCTGTATTATTGCGGAACCGAAGAACAAAAGATGAAATATCTTGTGCCGATGGCATCCGGCAAGGCCCTTTGTGCCAGTGCGTTTACCGATCCAGCCGGGTCATTCAACTTTAAGGAATGGGGAGTAACCTTTGTCAAACAGGGAGACGAGTATGTCGTCAACGGGGGCAAAGTGATGGTGACTCATGCCGATGAGGGTGATATTAAATTTATCTTTGCCATGGATTATGAAAAAGACAGCGTGATGAAAGGGCTTATCCTCGAAAAAGGAATGCCCGGAATCGAATGCGGCAAACAGACCAAGCTTATGCCCAGTAATGACGGGTGGGGGAGAATAAACTTGAAGAATGTAAAAATTCCGTCTGAAAATATAGTTGATACAGGTAACAGCCGGATACCTTATCTGGCGCCTGGATTTTTAGAAGTCGGACTTGCCGGTTTGGCAATGTCTGAGGTTGCCTTTGCCTTGGCGATGAATTACGCCGGCCAGCGCACCAGATATGGTAAGCCCTTGACTGTATTGCAAAAGGTAACGCACCACTTGGTTGATATGGCCATCCTGAAGGAGACCAGTCGCTCATTGGTATACAATGCCGCTCAATTATGGGATGCGGAAAGATACGACGAAGCGGAAAGGTTATGCTTAATGGCCAAAATATACTGTACCGAGTGCGCGACTAAAATAACTCATGATGCTGCCATGTTATTTGGCGGAATCGGATATACTCCGGAAGCTATAGTCGGTCCCTTGCATATTGGGGCGTTCAGTCTGGAGATAGCGGAGGGAACTAACGATATACTCAGAGATTTTGTCGGTGAAACTTACGGTATTAAGCCAGGGTGGAAAAACGGCTTAGCATAGTTTTGACGAAAAGTTTTCTGCTTAATTGATGCAGTTTGGATGGAATCAAGTCTTAAAGGAGGTTGAGAGATGGATGTAAAAGATAAGGTGGTATGGGTTACTGGAGGTGTTTCCGGATTGGGGAAAGCAATTGTTGAAGTAATGTTGCGTGAAGGCGCTAAGGTAATGGCCACCGATTTGCAGGTCGACAAGGGGGAGCAGTTGTCCCGTCAATACGGTGCTAATTTTATGTTCATTAAAGCGTCGAATACAGTAACCGCAGAACTCCAGTCGGCAGTGAACGCACTTACAAGAAAATGGGGAAGGATAGATGTGCTGGTTAATGCTGCCGGCAGAGGATGCGTTGCTTCGCTCATTACTGAAAACGGTCCCGGCCCAATAGAGGAATTTAAAGCGGTAATCGATCTGAATTTAGTGGCCGCTTACGATACGACCCGGTTGGCGGCCTGGGAAATGATGAAAAATGAGCCAAATGAACACGGAGAAAAAGGCGTGATTATTCAAATCAGCTCTGTGGCGGCTACAAAAATTGCGGTGGGCATGAGTAATGCGTATTCAGCCTCCAAAGCCGGGGTACTAGGTCTGGTAAAAGAGGCCGGGGTTGAATTGGCGCCCTACGGTATCCGAATCGTAGCCGTTCAGCCCGGCATTTTTACTACTCCACTGGTGGATATACCTGAAATGCAACCCGTCAGAGATCTTTTTGTCGGCAGACAAACTTTCCCGAAAAAAGAAGGGGACCCTCAACTGATTGGTGAGTTTTGCCTGCATATAGTAAATAACTGGTTTTTCAACCGAACCGGACTAGTATGTGATGCCGGGTACGTTGGTTAATAACTAGGAAAATACCTAGTAGTCTGTGTCACCTAAAACTTTGCTTCCCGCCGGCCAAATTTTCGTAGGACTTCGTTGTCGTCAATCGCAATACGTCCAGTATTGCTCAATCCTCCGTCTTGTCCTGCAAAAATTTTCCTCGGCGGATAACCTAAACTTCTAGGCGACACAGACTACTAGGTGAAAAAGTCAGCTTGTTACTTATGATTAGGGAGTGAAGGATATGGATATTAAGGATAAAGTAGTATGGGTCACAGGAGCTGCCTCTGGAATCGGTAAAGCCACTGCCGAGATGTTTTTTCAAAAGGGTGCAAAAGTATTGGCTACCGATGTACAGGAGGAAAAGGGAGAAGAGGTTGCCGCACAATTTGGTGATCGGGGGCTATTCCTAAAAGCCGATGTTACTTCAACCGAAGATTCGATAAAGGCAATTGCCGCTGCCAAGGACAAATGGGGTAGCATACACATTTTGGTAAATTGCGCGGGTTATACCAGGGTTTACCCCGTTGTAACACCGGAGGGTCCAGGTCCACTGG
>DATMYB010000131.1:0-5376 GCA_035561215.1 Syntrophomonas sp.
TTTGCAGGGGAATCAAATCTTAATTATGGAGGAAAGAGAATGGATATTGATAAAAGAATCCTGGAGATGCTGGAAAAAGACGCTCGTTTAAGCGCCAAAACCATTGCCGCCATGCTGGATGTAGATGAAAAAATCGTAGCGGATACAATTGCCCGTTTGGAAAAAAATAAAACCATTTTAGGCTATCGCGCCATGGTGAACTGGGAAAATACCGAATGGGAAGGGGTGACGGCCATGATCGAGGTCAAAGTCAGCCCGGAACGCGAAGTGGGTTTCAACAGCATTGCGGAAAGGATCTACCGTTTTCCGGAAGTGCGCTCCGTTTACCTGATGAGCGGGGGCTTTGATCTTACCGTTATTGTCGAAGGAACCAGCCTTAAGGATGTTGCGCATTTTGTTACCCATAAGCTATCGCCCCTGGATCAAGTCCAGAGCACGGTCAGCCATTTTATTTTGAAACGTTACAAACAAGACCACGTAATATTCGGTGACAGCGAAGAGGATAAAAGGCTGGTGGTCAGTCCGTGAGCAGCATGAACAGTTATATCAACGAGAAGGTTTTAACGATGAAACCTTCCGGGATAAGGAAGTTTTTCGATTTGGTTTCCCAGACCGAAGGCGTTATTTCCCTGGGAGTGGGGGAACCGGATTTCGTAACTCCCTGGCATATTCGTGAAGCGTGCCTGTATTCCCTGGAACATGGCTATACCATGTACACTTCCAATCTCGGTCTCCCGGAATTGAGAGAGGAAATCTCGTATTATGAACAGCGGGCCATCGGGGTCGAATATTCGCCCCAAAACCAAATCTTGTGTACGGTTGGGGTCAGTGAAGCGATTGATATAGCGTTGCGCGCTCTGCTGCAGCCCGGAGACGAAGTTTTGATCCCGGAGCCTTGTTATGTCAGCTATGCTCCAGGAGTGGCTCTGGCCAATGGAGAGCCGGTTCCGTTGGCCTGCAGCGCGGCGGATCAATATCGTTTGCAGCCGGCTGAATTGGCGGCTAAAATCACGCCCCATTCCAAGATATTGATTTTGGCTTATCCCAATAATCCCACCGGCGCCATTATGAGAAAAGAAGATCTGGAGGCCCTGCGGGAGATAATCATTGCCAATGATTTGCTGGTTATTTCCGACGAGATTTACGCGGAGCTGTCCTATAATACCCGGCATTATTCCATCGCTGCTCTGCCCGGCATGTATGATCGTACCATCGTTATGAACGGATTTTCCAAAGCCTTTGCCATGACCGGCTGGAGAATCGGATATGCCTGCGGTCATCCCGACATCATCGGTGCCATGACCAAGATCCACCAGTATACCATCATGTGCGCGCCGATCATGGCCCAAAAAGCAGCCATCGAAGCCCTGCGTCACGGTGAAACGGAAATGCGGAAAATGGTGGCTGATTACAATTATCGCCGCAAGCTGATGTATAGCGGTCTGAATGAAATCGGCCTGGAATGTTTTGAACCTCAGGGAGCTTTCTACTGTTTTCCTTCTATTAAAAGCACCGGGATGTCCAGTGAAGCGTTTTGCGAAAAGCTGTTGGTGGAAGAACAGGTGGCGGTGGTTCCCGGCAATGCTTTCGGTGACAGCGGAGAAGGCTATATCCGATGCTGCTACGCGGCCAGTGTCAGCAACATAGAAACCGCGCTGAAAAAAATGCAGGCTTTTCTCAGCCGACATTGTCAAGCATAATTACCATTAACATGCAGATATTATTAAAAAATAATCGAATACTACGCGATTTAAAAGGAATAATACGATAAATAACTAAAGGAATTGCGGCAGTGGGGTAGAACCTCCTTTAATATAAGAGATTAAGGGGGTTTTACTATGTTTGGTGAGTTTTCCGCGGACGAAGTCGAACTTCTCAATGCTTACAGCCTGCTGGGGCGTTCAACCAAACAGGAGTTACAGGATTATATGCGCTATTTGCTGGGCAAGCAATATAAAAAAGAACTGATGATATCTATTTTTAACAATCAGCTTATCAATAGTCTGCTGCATAGCCTGCTGCATATGGTGGAACGTGAAGATTTTGATGTCGATCAAGTAAAGAAGAGAGCGCTGCAATTTAAGGAGATTTATTTTGCTGTGTTCGAACAGATCCATAACAAATACGCTGAATTGGTTCCCGGTTTGGACAGTTGTGAGATGGTTAAAGATTTTGGGATCAGCAGCGTTGATAATATATTACAGGCCTGCTATGCTAATAACCCAAGTTCTATCAGATTTGAGACGATCGAATTATGCGAAAACTTCAATAAATTTGCCAGAAAAAAAGACGCACGCAGAATAGTTGCAGTATAATGGTTATAACATTCGCTTAATTGGAGGCCGTACTATATGAATATAAAATTTTTAGGTGCCGCCCGTACCGTAACAGGCTCCATGCACGTTTTGGAATGCGGGGGGCATCGGTTTGCTTTGGATTGCGGTCTGTTTCAGGGCAGCAAGGAAATCAAGGAGAGAAACTATCAGGATTTTAAAATCGACCCTAAAACCCTTGATTTTTTAATTCTTTCCCATGCCCATATCGATCATTCCGGCTTGCTCCCCAAATTATGCAAATTGGGGTTCACGGGGCCTATATATTGCAATACCGCTACCGCCGAACTGGCCAAAGTGATGCTGCCGGATTCCGCTCATATTCAAGAAACGGAAGTGGAGCGGAAAAACCGCAAACTCAGCCGGGCCGGAAAAATGCTGATCGAACCCATATATACAGTGGAAGACGCCATGAATTGTCTGCAGCAATTTCAACCGATTAACTATGATGAAATAACCAAGCCCGTCGACGGTATTGAAATGTGCTTGCGGGATGCCGGACATATTCTCGGCTCCGGCATCGTGGAATTATGGCTTGAGGAAGACGGAAAAAAGATAAAGGTCGTTTTCAGCGGCGATCTGGGTCAGGAAAAGCAGCCCTTTATAAAAGACCCAACCTTTATACACAACGCCGATTATGTAATCATGGAATCCACCTACGGGGATCGCTTTCACAAGGATGTACTGAATCGGCTGGATCGCTTGAAATCCGTTATCGATGAGACCATGAGAAAAGGCGGCAATTTGATTGTTCCGGCTTTTGCCGTGGAAAGAACCCAGGACTTGCTGTACGATTTAAATGAATTGTATGTTATGGGAGAACTTGACCCCGCCATCGATGTTTACATCGACAGCCCTCTGGCCATTGCCGCCACCGAGATTTTCAAAAACAGCAGCCATTTGTACGACGATGAAGCGCTGGATTATGTGAATAACGGGTTTCATCCGCTGAAACTGCCGAACCTTAAATATTCTCATACCCAGGAAGAGTCCATGCAGCTTAACAGCGTTATCGGCAATACTATCATTATTTCCGCCAGTGGTATGTGTGAAGCGGGCCGGATCAAGCACCACCTGAAATATAATCTCTGGCGTTCCGAATCGACAATACTGTTTGTTGGCTATCAAGCGGAAGGAACCTTGGGACGCAAGATCCTGGATGGTGAAAAACTGGTTACCATTCACGGTGAGCAGATAAACGTCAAAGCTGACATACGGCAGATAGAAGCCTATTCTTCCCACGCCGACCAGGCTGGATTAATGGATTGGCTGAAAAAATATGTCGATGGACCCAGCGAAGTATTTTTGGTCCATGGAGAGGAAAAAGCCCAACAAACCCTGGCCGACTTGATTCAAAATGAGTTGGGGATACCGGCGGTTATACCCCAATGGCTGGATGAGTATCCGCTGGAAGGCGCACCGGATCTTGCCGCCACCAAGATTCATCTGCGCCCGGTACCGACGGCAGCCAACCAGGCGCTAGTGGCCGAGGAACTGTACTTGCAGCTTAGAACCAAATTAAATCGTTTGTATCAGGACGGAATATCCGCGCAAAATTATGACGAGCTGATTGAAAAACTCAAAAAAGCCGCCTCCGGTTTTTAATATCGGTGGCATAGGACTTAATTCCCCATACGAATAGACCCGCTTCCTGCGTCAATGCGCGAGAAGCGGGTTTTTGACCCACAAAAATAAAATTTGAGCATTGAGCGTAGCTGGGCTCGTTTATTTCCGGTCAAGATTATTATTTCATGAATTCCCTTATCAATTTCGTGCTTGTTAATAAAAGCTGAAGTGTTATAATTTTTTTACTTCTTATTTGGGGGCTGGGTATATATGTCAGAAGATTACGCCGCACTGGAAATTTATCGCTGGGGATTTGCGCATTTGCCGGGAGCGGTTTTTTATTATGGGAAAGAACTTGAACTGAGTTTGGAAGATATTGGCTTTGTGGCCGCCTTGTTTTACGCCTTTGAACATAACAAACCTCTGTTTCAAACCGGCATTCAAGCCGGGCAGCTGATGATCTGTTGTCCGGCTTTAAATACCCAGCGAATATCCCGCAAGCTGACCCAATTGAGCCGCATGAATCTCATTAAAGTTAAGGATGGCAAGAGCCGGAGCTTCGCTGATAAAACCATATTTCTCGAACCATTGTTGGAACGGTTGCAGCAGCTGATCATCCGCGATCATCCTTTGAATATTCAGGACCATGATAAAATTGATGTTATGACGCTGGAGAAGTATCAAAAGAAAATTGAGCAACTGGAACTGGAATTAAAAGAGGAGAAAGACCGGAGCCCGGCGATTGAACCGATTAAAGACTTCAATGAGAATAAGTCGGCCAGCTATAAGATCGTAGCTGATTTTATCGCCAAAAAGAGCGGCAACCTCCTCAGTGTGAAAATGGAAAACGAATTGCAAAAATGGCTGGATGATCTGGGTTTTACCCCGGAATTCCTGTTGTGTATGCTGGAACTGACTTTTGAGCGCAATATCAACAATCCCCGGGAAATAACCCGTATCGCCAAAGATTTAAAAGAGTACTCGGTTAATACGGTGGAAGGACTGGAAACCTACTTCAGCAAATATGTGGATGCCAACCGCGGCAGTCTGCAAACTGGCCGGTTTGATCCCGATATAGCCGAGTTCGGCGTTTTTACCGGCATTGATATGAGCGCCGACGCCAGAAAAAAGATGTACTATAAATGGCGTTATGATTGGAGATTTACTCACCAGATGATCATGAAGGCCGGAGAGATCATGTGTCAGCGTACCAAAAACGGTGGTCTGGAATATGTGGACAGCGTAATACATAACTGGATGAGCAAGGAAATCCGTTCCGTGGAAGAGGCCGATAAGGAAATTATCGAATTTAAAAAACGGAATAAAAACACCAAAACAGTGGTGACCAACGCCGGCAAATCATCCAGTGCAAGTTCGGCCCAGGATTATGAGATATACGTTCCCCCGGAGGTTTTGGAGGAACTGAAGACGAAAGCATAATAAATTCAGGCCGGGTCAAACCCGGCTGTTTTATTCC
>DATMYB010000132.1:0-3181 GCA_035561215.1 Syntrophomonas sp.
CCCACCTGATCATGGCCCAAAACGGTTATGATAATGCGCTTGCCTTCTTCCGGATTTGCCATGTTAATCCTCCATCCGCTCAACCACCTGGGCGCAACGCCGACAGAGAGTTGAGTGCTGGTGGTCGTCTCCCACCGACAGTTCGATGATCCAGCAACGCTCGCATTTCTGTCCTTCTGCTGCCTGCACCTTGACCCACACCCCGTAGATTTCCTCCAGGGCGACCGCGTCGTCACTGCGGTTAGCGGCCGGCTTCACATCCACCCGGGAGACGATCAGGATCTTATCCAGTTCTCCGGTTTGCTGCAACAGTTCCGACCATTCGGGGTCGGCATAAATAGTCAGCCAGGCCCCCAGGGAATGGCCGATGATTTTCTGGCCGCGGGCTTCTTCCATGGCCTTGCTGGCCACTTCCCGCACTTGCAGAATACGATCGATTTTGCTTTCCAGTTCCTTATCCTGCCTGCCATCGGTCTGGGGCCAGGGCAGCAGTTGTACACTGATGGGATCCCCTTCCCGGCGGATATAGGACCAGATTTCCTCGCAGCTGAAAGCTAGGATCGGCGCCATCAGAACCACCAGGTCATTGATCAGCCGCCACAACACCGTCTGGGAAGCCCGGCGGGCGGGATCATTTTTGTCGTTGCAGTAGAGCCGGTCCTTAATAATATCAAAGTAAATGCTGCTCAGATCGACGGTGCAGAATTTATGCACCGTATGGAAAACGATATGGAACTCGTAATCCGCATAAGCCTTGGTCACGCGCTCCACCACCTGGTCCAGCTTGAGCAGCGCCCACTGATCCAGTTTGCTCAGCTTCTCATAAGATACGCTGTCCTTTTCCGGATCGAAGTCGTAGATATTGCCCAGAATGAAGCGGCACGTATTCCTGATTTTGCGATACGCTTCCGTGGATTGTTTGATAATGTTGGCGGATACGGCGATATCGTTGCGATAATCAGCCGACGACACCCACAAACGCAAAATGTCCGCACCCAACTCCTGGATCAGTTCCAGGGGATCGACGCCGTTGCCCATCGACTTGGACATTTTATAGCCTTTCTCATCCACGATAAAGCCGTGGGTCAGCACTTTTTTATATGGCGCCTGTCCACGAATGGCCACCGACGTGGATAAAGATGAATTAAACCAGCCGCGATGCTGGTCGCTGCCTTCCAGATACAAATCCGCCGGCCAGCGTAGTTCCGGTCGGGTCTCCAGCACTGCCATATGCGACGAGCCTGAATCAAACCAAACATCCATAATGTCGGTCTCTTTACTGAATTTATCGCTGCCGCAATGAGGGCATACGAAATTATCCGGCAGCAATTCCGCTGCATCTTTCATAAACCAGATGTCGGAACCGTGCTCGGCGAACAAACTACTGATACGGTCGATCGTTTCCGGAGTGACGATGGTCTCCCCGCAACTGTCGCAGTAGAAAATGGGAATGGGCACGCCCCAGGTGCGCTGCCGGGAAATGCACCAATCGCCCCGGTCCCGTATCATATTGTAAATGCGCTCCCGTCCCCAGGCAGGAATCCATTCCACTTCATCGATGGTCTGCAGCGCTTTTTCTCTGAAGCCGTCAATGGAAGCAAACCATTGATCGGTGGCCCGGTAAATGATCGGGTTTTTACAGCGCCAGCAAAACGGATACTGATGTTCATAGCGTTCGGCCTTGAGCAGCATGCCCCGTTCCTGCAGTTCGTCGATTACATTCTGATTGGCCTTGTGGACATACAAGCCTTTAAATTTTCCCGCTTCCTCCGTAAAACGCCCGCTGTTGTCGACCGGGGAGATGACTTCCAGCCCGTATTCCCGTCCTACGTAAAAATCGTCTTCGCCGTGTCCGGGAGCTGTATGTACACAACCGGTGCCCGCCTCCAGCGTAACGTGGCGGCCCAGAATAACCAGAGAATCACGCTCCATAAAGGGGTGGCGGCAGACCGCCCGTTCCAGTTCCTGGCCCCGGAACTCTTTGCGTATTTTTACCCCGTTCCACTCCAGTTTGGCCTGGACCGTTTCCAGCAGTCCTTTGGCCAGAACGTATTGTTCGCCGTTAACTTCAACCAGCACATATTCAAAATCCGGATGCAGAGAAATACCGGTATTCGCCGGCAACGTCCAGGGAGTAGTGGTCCAAATTATGACGAAACTGCCCTCGGGTACCAATCCTTTGCCATCCTTGACCGGAAACTTCACATAAATGGACGGAGAGACTTTATCGCCGTACTCCACCTCGGCCTCCGCCAGCGCGGTTTCACAATCGCCGCACCAGTAGACCGGTTTCTGGCCTTTATATATGTAGCCTTTGTTGGCCATCTCGCCGAAAACCTTAATCTGTACGCTTTCAAATTCCGGAGCCAGGGTCAGATAAGGATGATCCCAGTCGCCGCTCACCCCCAGGCGCTTGAATTCTTCTTTTTGAATGCCTACATATTTTAAGGCATAATCGCGGCAACGGCGGCGGAACTCGACTACGTCGGTGCGGTGGCGGTCAATCCCCATATCTTTAATGGCCTGTTGCTCGATGGGCAGGCCGTGGGTGTCCCAGCCCGGAACATACGGTGAATCGAAGCCCAGCATGGAATGCTGCTTGACGATAATATCCTTCAGAATTTTATTCAGCGTATGTCCCAGATGGATATCGCCGTTGGCATAAGGAGGTCCGTCATGCAGAATGAATTTCTCCCGGCCGCGGTTTTTTCCCTGGACCTGGTGATAAATATCGTTGTCCTGCCAGAACTTCAGAATTTCCGGCTCCCGGGTAGGAAGATTCGCCCGCATGGGGAACTCGGTTTTCGGTAGATTAAGAGTCTCGTCGTATTTCCCTTTGGCCATTGTCGCAACCACCTCATCGTATTTTTCTTATCGGCCCGCTTAAGAAAAATCCTCTCATCCCGCAGACGAAAGGAACTTGACTGTTAGCTGCCGTTATATGCCTTTAAAACGTAATACATTTTAGCACATAGACCACCACATAACAACTATAGCAGTTTCCGGCATTAAATTTTACTAAATGCGCATTAAATTTTTAATAATGAGAAGGGAAAAAAGAAAGCATTTCTCACAAAGACACAAAGGTCACAGAGTTAGTCTATCTGCCCGTTGATAATCCTAACGATACCATTCTTCATAAGCGCTTCTCCAAAGTTAATGATATATCCCAGTTTCATAC
>DATMYB010000133.1:0-3325 GCA_035561215.1 Syntrophomonas sp.
CCGCCAGTATGGCAATGGCTGCAACCGGGAGCTGTTCAACCGGCAGTTATTCGAGCAGCGGCTGTACCACCGTCATCGATTGCTCCTCCGGCAATTGTTATACCTACCCTTCCGGCGGCAGTTACAGCCAAAATCAAAACATATTTCAAGTAAACAAAAAGAATTGTTCTGTGGTGTCAAGCAATATCGACGCCATTTCCATCGATGAATTGACCGACGTTCTGGACGTTTTGGTGGACGAGGAAACCATAACTTCCGATCAGGAGGATGCCGTTCTGGACGATTTATCCTCTGCCGACTATATTACCCCAGCCAAGCTTAACAGCCGGCTGAATGCACTGGTGAAAGACGATACCCTCAGCCAGGCTGACAAAAAAGCAATATTGAACAGTCTGTCCGACCCCTACGGTACCCAGTCGCAATTTACATGCAACAGTCAATCCGGAGGTATTACCCTGCCTGGCTTCACCACCTTTAATTGTGGACGATAAGCTGGTTCAATATCAGCGATGCAAACCAGCTTAAATATAATTTTATCACTGTTTAGGAAACCGGAGCGAGCGCGCTCCGGTTTCATTATGAACTACAATGCTGCCGATTATAAATTCATTTTGTTCTTTCACTACGGACTCCCAGTACTTTTCTGGTCCAACCCCGCAAACTTGAAATAAACAGCCAAGAATCGCTGTAGTAGTATAAAGGCCCTTGACCCCAGGGCCTTCAATATATATACTGCCAGTATACTTGTAAACGATAAGCAGGAACCTGCTTCCGGGAAACAATGGCGCTGTTGGCAGCGGAATACATGCTAATTTTGGAGGCTGACCATGGAAATAACAGATAAGAATATTACCCGCCTGGACTACCAGGATAAGCAGATCATTCTCATATCGACGGCGCACGTATCAAAAGAAAGCGCGGAACTGGTAAAAACAATCATCGAAGCCGAGCAGCCGGACAGCGTCTGCATCGAACTGGACGAAGAGCGCTATCAAAACATGATGAATCCGGGAACTTGGGAGAATACCGACCTGGTTAAAGTTATAAAAGCGAAAAAGGTAGGCTTTCTCGCCGCCAATCTCTGGCTCGGTTCCTATCAAAAGAAAATCGCCAAAAAACTGAATGTCCCCGTGGGCGGAGAAATGCGGCAAGGGATCGAAAGCGCCCGGGAAGTCGGCGCGGAACTGGTGCTGGCGGATCGCAGCATTCAAACTACTTTCCTGCGCATATGGCGCAAGTTAAGCTTTTGGGAAAAAAACAAGCTCATTATCGGCTTGCTGTTTTCTTTTGACGACGATGATACCGACATATCCGACCTGGATCTGCAGGAAATGTTAAAGGAAGATATGTTGGGCACAGTACTGGCCGATATGCGCGATCAGTATCCCAAAATCGGGGAAATTCTGGTCAGTGAACGGGATCAATATCTGGCCGCCAAAATCAAAACCGCCCCCGGTGCAAAGATCGTCGCCGTCCTGGGCGGCGCCCATGTGCCTGGAGTCAAGGAGGAAATATTTAAAAACCAGGACATCGAGAGGATCTCGACAGTTCCTCCCAAAAGCCGATGGTCAGGAATCGTCGGTTGGATTATCCCCGTGGCGATCCTCCTGCTCCTGGCGTATGCTTTTATCGGCAATGTGCAAACCGGTCTGCAGCAATTATCCGTATGGGTTATATGGACCAGTGTACTGGCAGCGTTATTTACCGCCCTGTCTCTGGCCCACCCCCTCAGTATACTTACGTCCTTGATCGCAGCTCCCTTCACCACTTTGAATCCAATCCTGGCCTGCGGATGGTTTACCGGATTGGTGGAAGCCACCATCAAAAAGCCCACGGTGCAGGATCTGCAAAATGTTTCCCAGGACATATTCAGCCTGAAAGGTTTTTATCGAAATCGCCTGCTGCGCACGTTCCTCGTGATTTTCATGGCTAACCTCGGCGCTTCCATGGGAACGTTCATCGCCGGCGCGGACATCATCCGCCAACTGTTTTAAATCCTGCACGGTTCCTTATATAATAGATATAACAGACGTTAGAAGAGCGGCACGGTAGGCAGTTGCCCAAGCGGTTCAAGCAGTAGGCAGTCAATCACTGTTACTGCTACCTTTTGCCGGACGCATTGAATCCTCGGCGTGGACATGAGTGCAGAACAAGCTTAAAATTAGGATAAGTTATAATCATGGATTAATATCTTGGGGGAAGAAGATCATGCACATGTACAAGCCCAACGAAATGGCATCCAGCATAAAAAAGTTCAGGGAAGATATTTCTTATAAGGATATACTGGGAATTCTGCTGGGAGCCTTTACCATTGCCATTGCCATACAGCTGGTTCTGGTGCCGGTGCACATGCTTACCGGCGGTGTCGGCGGCATTGCTATCATGCTTAATTTTTTGACCGGAGTGGATATCTGGGTCTGGTATGGTGTTCTTAACATACCCATTTTCCTGGTGGGGTACAAATTCGTCAGTAAACGATTCGCATTCTACAGTCTGCTGGGTATGCTGGCCCTGACCTTCTTTTTGGGGATTTGCAAGAACTGGCAGGTTGATCTGGGCATAGACAATCTCCTGCTGGCCTCCATACTGGGAGGAGTTATAAACGGGCTGGGGGTCGGTATCTCCCTGCGCAGCAAAGGATCTACCGGTGGCCTGGACATTATCGCGGTAATCGTCAGCAAGTTTTGGGGCTACAAATTCGGCAACATTTTTTTCTATGTGAATCTCCTCATCCTGGCTGTTTTCCTTTTAACCTCCAATATCGAACTGACTCTTTTCTCCGCCATTTCCATTTTCATCAGCGGCGTAGTGATGGATAGGGTGCAGTTGGGCGCCAATGTAAGCATAAGCGCTCTGATCATTTCCAGCCAATGCAGCGATGTAGCCGAGGCCATCTTGAGCGATCTGCATCGCGGATGCACCTATCTGGCGGGCCGGGGCGCCTATACCGGTGAAGGCAAGGACATTATTATGGTGATCGTGAGCAGAAGGCAGCTGCCGCGCTTAAAAGAAATCGTTTTTCAGATCGATCCTAATGCCTTCCTCACAATTACTGAAGCCAACGAGGTTTTCGGCAGGGGATTTAAAAAGAGCGGTCCGGAATTCTAAAGGGATCCTGCAGAGTAAGCCCAGTAATTATCCCTGCATAATGCTTCGGATTATTTTAGCCGTCAAGTAAATTATGCCATATTCGTTCTTATCGATCCGGCATAATTTACCTGACGGCTTTTCTTGCATTTGCTGGCATACGGCCAAATGCCGCGCTATCTCTTTTTGCCGCTTTCCAATATCAGAATTACCAACAAACATTTTATTGGTAAAATAA
>DATMYB010000134.1:0-6830 GCA_035561215.1 Syntrophomonas sp.
TATATTTATTATCAGCAATCGGTCCTGTTCGGCGGTTATTTTTGCTTGACGGCCAAAACTGCTTTTTCAAAAATAGTTTCAGCTGTTAAGCCAAAGCGCTCTTTCAGATAATCCAATTTCCCGACCTCGCCTTTGATATTATCCACCCCCACAGGATAAATCTTAACGGGATAATTCAGCGAAATGGTTTCTGCAACCGCAGATCTGAGACCGCCCATAATGTTGTGATTTTCGCAGGTAACAATAACGCCTGTTTTCTTTGCCGATTTTAACACCGCTTGTTCATCCAACGGCTTAATGGTGTGTATATTGATTATTTCAGCGTCGATGCCGTTTTCCGCCAGCTTGTCTCCTGCTTTTAACGCTTCCGCTACCAGAATGCCTGAGGCTATTATGGTAACATCCTTGCCTTCTCTCATGACATTTGCTTTTCCAAGCTTAAATTCGTAATCTTCCGTGTTGATGTCGTCAAGCGCCTTCCGATACATTCTAATATAAACAGGCCCCTGGTATTCCAGAACAGCCTCCATCATCTTTCTCAGCTCAATACCGTCAGAAGGCTCCGCAATAAGAATATTAGGGATGCTCCTCAATACGCCCACATCCTCAAACGACATATGAGTGCCGCCATTCAGCTCCGCCGTTACCCCTGGATCCGTACCGATGATCTTAACGTTCTGGTTTGCATAACAGGCGGAAATAGCAATTTGATCACAGGCCCTTCTCGAAGCAAATGCCGTAAACGTATTGATTACCGGAATCATTCCGTAGGCTGCCATACCGGCCGCGATGCCCGTCATATTGGCTTCCGCGATACCCACGTCGAAGGCCCGGTCCGGAAATTCTTTACGCAAAGGCATCGTTCCGTCAGCCTTCCCAAGATCGGAATCGATCGATACAATTTTGTTGTTTTTTCTCATCGCCTCTGCCAGCGTTTCGCACAGTATGTTTCTCATTTCAACCGACATGTTACTGAACCTCCCCATCTAATTCTGCTAAAGCTCTTTCCACTTGTTCTGCGCTCAAGGTCATGCTGTGATTGCCTGCGCCTGCTTCTTCAATAAAGGAAATTCCTTTTCCTTTTATTGTATTGAGCACGATCATCGCCGGTTTGCGGTCTTCGGCCTTCTTGGCCTGAGCAATAGCTTCACTGATAGCCGCGACATCATGTCCGTCTGCTTCAAAGGTATTGAAGCCGAAGCTTTTCCATTTTGAAACAGGGTCGATAAGGTCCATGATTTCTTCCACGCTCCCGTCGATCTGCAATTTATTGTAATCGAGAAACACGATCAAATTATTCAGACCGAACTGGGCAGCCGCCATGGAGGCTTCCCAAATTTGCCCCTCCTGGCTTTCTCCATCTCCAATTATAGCATATATGTACTCTTTCCCACCCACAATTTTAGAAGATTTTGCCATACCGACGGCACAGGAGAGTCCTTGTCCGAGAGATCCCGCCGTCATATCGATTCCAACGGTCTTGGTCATGTCGCAATGGCTGGGCAGGTCGGTGCACGGCTCGTTTAAAGTCCGGAGGAGCTCCACCGGAAAGAATCCCCTCAATGCGAGAGTGGCGTACAGCGCCGGACCCGCATGACCCTTCGACAGAACGAGCCGGTCTCTTCCCTCCATTTTGGGATTCTTTGGGTCTATGTTCATTTCATCGAAATACAATACCGAAAGCACGTCGGCGATGGACAGGCAGCCGCCGACATGACCTACGCCCACCGCGCCGATGGCTTTGATCGTCTGCCGTCTGATGTCCTTCGCGTGTTCTTTCAACGGCTGAAATTTATTATTCATACAACATTCCTCATTTCTTCTTTATAAATCATTCGATGTCTGAAGTGCTAGCTGATTTTGATATTTCTGGCATCTTTTCTCATGGTTAGAATCGCCGCCAGAAGAATTATCCCATTGAATACCGATTCTGTCCAAAACGGAACTCCTATCAGGCTCAGCCCGTTAAAACACACTGCCAGCATCAGCACGGAAAGCATTAAGCCCGGGACATTATATTCACCCTGTCTGTGAGTGGTAATGCTCAGAAAGACAACTGCGTACGCGGGGAGCAAATAGCTGGGTCCCGTAGCCGGCATCGCTGATCCCTGCTGTCCTAAGAAAATCAGTGCGCCGACAGAGATAAAGAATCCCGCAAATATAAAGGACAGGCATTTTAACAGCCTTGTATTTATACCGGACAAAAAAGCAACTCTTTCCGACTGCCCTGTGGCGTACATATGCTTGCCAAAGGGCGTATGTTCTAATAAATAGAACAACACTAAGCTTAAGACTACCAGAATCCAGACTGAAATATTAATATTCAGGAGCCGGACCTGAGCTATGGTTTTTAATATAACGGGAATGTTACCGGTAATGGTTCTCCCTCCGCTGATGCCTAACATGAAGCCATAAAAAACCAATCCCATGCCAAGGGTAATAACGGTTGAATTCAATCGTAAAACCGATACGAATACCCCGTTCGCCAAACCCGCAAGCAGGCCCGTCCCAATAACCGCCAGAATGACGATTACTGTAGACGTGGTCATTTGAGCAACTTTAGCGCCTACCATGGCGCAAAGTCCCAGCATATACCCTATCGAAAAATCGAATTCTCCGGCGATCAGAGGCGTAATACCGGCTAACGCTACACAGCAGACTCCAACCTGACCCACAATCAAGGCCGACCAGTTGCCCATCCGTAAAAAATACGGAGAGTAAAGCGAAAATATGATCGTGGCAATCAGCGTAATCAAAATCAGACCATATTTCGAAAAAAAGCTGCCGTTAGAAAACTGATCTTTCGAGCCCAATATATTTTTAATTTTTATTATCATGCGTAGCACCACCCTGCGATAGATTCCCGTGTTAACGATCCGTCTTCCGTTTTCAATTCCTGCACGATCTTTCCCTGTCTGAGAACCAAAATCCTGGAACATATAGAAACCAACTGTTCCGGTTCTGTGGAAAAGACCGCGAATGCGATACCCTTTGAGGAAGCTTCCTTTACCAGTGAGAATATTCTTCCGCGCGCTACCGGATCAACGCCATAAGTCGGATCATCGAGCACAAAGACTTTTGGTCTGAGCTGAAGCCACTTTCCTACAATGGCTTTCTGCTGATTTCCGCCGGAAAACTTTCCAAAGGACAGCTGGGGCGCAGGCGGATGAAGGTCGAACACTTCGATCGTCTGGTCCATGGTCTTCTTGGCAAGCATTTTATTATGCCAGAAATTCTTTTCGTTTGGCAGCAGGACATTATCGCGTAAAGAACTCGTCATAATACCGCCTTGCTTGAACCGATCCGTCGGTTGCAGCATAATACCGGCTGAAATGGCTTTTCTCGGAGACAATTTCATCGGAAGCTCCCTTCCGCTCACTTTAATTTGCCCTGCTTTCCTTCCGATATCGCCGCCCAGCAGCCTCGGCAGCTCATTGACCCCGCTGTCCGGAACGCCTATGAACCCGACGACCTCTCCGGGATCAATGGTAAAACTGATTCCGTCAATGTTCCGGGCGACCAGATCCCTGACCTCTAAATTCGGGCAGCTCAGCTCTTCACTCTTATTACATCCGATCGTCTTCCAAAGCCTCTCTAAATTGTCAGTACGATCAGGTTCATTCAGTCCCTCAACGCTTACGGTTTCTGTCCTCAGCATTTTAGAAATAATAAATGAATCGTCGATTCCCTGCATGCTTCCGGAAAATACCAGTTTTCCGTCATTTAATATGGTTACATCATCACAGATAGATTTTACTTCTTTTAAACGATGGGTTACCATGATTACAGGGATTCCCATATTCGCAACCCTTCTCACATGCTGAAGAAATTTCTCTGCTTCGGCCTCCGGTATCGAGGCGTCTGCTTCGTCCAATATTAAAGCCTTTACTTCGCTTAGATCCTTATCCTTGCCAAGGGCAATGGA
Organism: Syntrophomonas sp.; assembly: GCA_035561215.1. Taxonomy (GTDB): domain Bacteria; phylum Bacillota; class Syntrophomonadia; order Syntrophomonadales; family Syntrophomonadaceae; genus Syntrophomonas_B. The sequence continues at coordinate 3,926 of DATMYB010000134.1, forward strand.
GATGGCAACCATCCCTCTGTCTGACGCAGACAGCTGCCCGACCAGATCCCTGGGGTTTATCTCTATTCCATATGATTCAAAGAGAGCGTCTACTTCCTCATACAGCGCCTTCCAATTGATCAGCTTCCCGCGCATGGGATACCCTTTAAAAAGGGCGACACATTCTGCGACAGAAAGACTATTTATTAATGGCGTTTCCTGATGTACTACCCTGATTCCCATCGTCTGTGCGGCATTCGGCGTAGCAATATCTTTCACGATTGTCCCGTCAATATTAATTACCGGGTCCTTATCACAGTCCGGATGGTAAACACCCGTCAGCACCTTGACCAAGGTAGACTTACCGCTTCCATTGGCACCCAGTACCGCGTGGATCCTTTTTGGTTCGCACGTAAGGCACACCTGGTCAAGGGCGACTATACCGGGAAAAGTAACCGTAATGTTTTTCACTGATAAAGACACTTGTATCCTACCTTTCATTTAAAATCAGCTGCAACAAAATATTTTTACGCAAACTTCTTTTTGTTCCTGTTGGCCAAGTATATCGCCAGGATTAATACACCGCCGTTATATACATGCTCGGCCCAGGTAGGAGCACCCAGCATATTGATTCCGTTTACGCCTACGCCTAACAGGATAATTGCCAGCATCAGCCCTTTAATGTTGTAAATGCCGACATGGAACGCCGTCGCGCCTAAAAATACGATCGCATATGCAGGTAATAGCAGAGACGGACCAAACGATGGATTCGCAGCGCCTGATTGTCCTAATTGAAAGATTGCGCCCAGCCCGGTGAATGTGCCCGCCAATACAAATCCCATGATTCTGACCATGTCGGTTTTTACCCCTGCCAAATAAGAGACTTTCTGCGATCCGCCCACTGCATAGAGTTGTCTTCCTAAAACCGTATAATTCAGGAATATATGCATGAGAAATCCAAGAATCATCAGAATCCATACAGAATAGCCGACCTGCAGGAACTTTCCCTGGCCGATGGTCAGAATCGATTGGGGGATACCGGCGGATTTGACCTCGCCGCTGCTGATTGCCAGGGTCAGCCCAAATAAAAGCATTCCTATTCCTAATGTGGAAATAAAAGAGCTGATTTGAAGCTTTATCGTCAATAATCCCGAAAGCAATCCGAAAAAAGCACCCGATGCGATCATGGTCACAATCACCGTCAATGCATTCGCTCCGCTTCCCGAAAGCACCGCGCCCAGCATCATACAGAAAGAAATCAAATATCCTAAAGATAGATCAAATTCACCGAGAATCAATACGGATATGGCGCCCAGGGCCATGCAACCGGTAGTAACTCGAACAATAATCATATTAGATAAATTCTGTACCGTAAAGAATGTATCGGAAAAGATGGCGAAAGCCGCGAAGAGGAGTACAAATAAGATGAGCAGGTAGTACCTCTCTATTCCTCCATTCATACCAACTCGTTCAGTTTTGTAAGTATTTTCGACCATGCCGATTGTCCTTTCAAAGAATATTGAGGAGATGCAATCATGTATCTCCTCGAGCCAGCATAAAATAACGATTAATTAGGGGCTGGAAAGCAGCCAAAAACAGCTTTTTATTCCGTTTTGCGCTGCTTTCGCCGGATTTTATCGGCCTTGAACAAACCTTTTAAAATTTTAGGTTTGTTCAGTACCCCTACTTACTGCCAAAGCGCCAAAAAGTTTTCTTTATAGTTGTAAGGGGCCGCCCAATCTCCGCCTCCGGGGGTAATATTGGTATCATCAAGTACGCACATAGGGGTATTCTCACCATGCGGAGACCAGAGGTCTTCACCGTTAAGCAGCCGGATGATCTGATCGGCAGCTCCCCAGCCCATATAAGCCATGTCATATGCAGCGGAGGCTGCGGCGACGTCACCGTTAGCAATGAGGTCCTGCATCTGCTCAGTTCCCAATATGCTGCAAACCTTCACATCGGTCATTCCCGCTGTTGTCAATGCTTCGCATACTCCTATGGCCGCCGGATCGTAAGGAATAAATATATACTTGGTATCAGGATTGGACTGGAGATAACCTATGACCTGTCTGTTCAGAGTGTCGCCAACCTGTCCGCCTGTGAAGTACATGACTTTGCTTATATCCATGTTGGAGGTATTCAATTCATCCAGCAGGCCCTTTTCTGTCATCATGCAGGACGGATATTCTTTTGCACCGAAAACACCAATGCTTCCCGTATTACCGGCGTCGTTGATAATCCAATCGGCAATGATAACGCCGAGGTCATAATAGTTTACTCCTACATCAAATGCAAAATCAATCTGCCCTTTTTCCAAAGGCTCGGGTGTATTTGGTTCGTCTGTCCCGTTGGAAGCGCTCACCACCGGAATTCCGGCATCCTTAGCCGTCTTAAGTCCCTGCTGTACGCTTCTGGCATCTACGGAGAAGCAACAGATCACATCGGCACCCCAGGATACAGCATCCATGATGCCCTTATTTTGATCAGCCGGATTGCCATTGCCATTGTACCACTGCACCTGCCAGCCAAAATGACTGCCCGCCTCTTCCAAAGCTGCCGCCGGCACCGCCGGACCACTCAGCGCAGCATCACTGGGTATTAAAGCAACCTTGATGCCTGTGGGAGCTTTTGCAGCTTCTGTAGGTCCGCCAAACTTATCAGGAAAGGCTTGAACCGCAGTAGCAGCCAGTGCCGCATAATCTTTAGCATCTTTTGGTGTTTGATTAGAATCCGAAGTATCCTTTGTATCTTCTCCGCCTGAAGAACAAGCTGCAAAGGCAAACACCATCATTACTGCCATTAATAAAGCTATTAATTTTCTGGTTTTCATTACTTTCTCTCCTTACTCCTCTAATTTTTAATGCAATATAACTTTCTATGTTAACTATTCTTCTATCTGCTTTGCAGGTGATAGATAAAATAG
>DATMYB010000135.1:0-2965 GCA_035561215.1 Syntrophomonas sp.
GTATGTGATCATGGAAACGGATTTGAATGAAAAACTGGGAAGTCTCATATTCAACTTGGGTTCTCTGGGCAGTTTGGCGGTGGCTTTTTCCGGCGGAGTGGACAGCGGTTTGCTGCTTAAAGTAGCGCAAGGAATATTGGGCCGGAATATCCTGGCGGTGATTGTCGACTCGCCGACTCTGCCCCGGCGTGAACTGGGAGCAGCGCTGGATTTTGTTAAGGAAAACAAAGCGGAGTATCGGGTGATTGAAGCCGATAATCTGCAAATTGAAGGCTTTACCGACAATCCGGCCGACCGTTGTTATTTGTGCAAAAAAGATCTGTTTACCCGCATCAAAGCGGTTGCACAGGACTACGGTATTGAATGGGTAGCGGACGGTTCTAATGTTGACGATTTAAAGGACGATCGTCCCGGGATGAGAGCGCTGAGGGAACTGGGAATCATCAGTCCCTTGTTGGAAGCGGATTTGACCAAGGACGATATCCGGCAGTTGGCCCAACGCATGCAGATGAAAACCTGGGATAAGCCTGCCGCTGCCTGTCTGGCTTCCAGATTTGCCCATGGACAAAAAATTGAACCGGACAAGCTGAGCATAGTTGAACTGGGGGAAGATTATCTGTTGGAACTTGGTTTCAGGCAGGTCCGGGTTAGGTTCCATGACGGCAGCGCCCGTATTGAAGTAGCGCCGGAGGAAAGAAATAAATTCTTTAACGAGCAGACCTTGGACAAGGTTTACGCCAAATTAAAAGAAATTGGGTTCAGTTATGTCTGCCTGGATTTGGCCGGCTATCGCACCGGCGGCGCCAACTAATTGAGATGGCGATGAGCAAAACAATAACCGGCGCAGCCCGTAAGCTGTGCCGGTTATTTTACGACCGGGGTATATATGTTTTTATCAGCCGGCGCTTGGATTGGTTTATGTCTATATGTCAAGATCATCACCGGATTGTCCTTTAAAAACCAGATCCGGCGCTTTAAGACTTACTTTGGTGCCGGCTGGCACTGATCTGGTCAAAAAGACGTTACTGCCGATTACCACGCCTTTGCCGATTACGGTCTCGCCGCCCAGGATGGAAGTCCCGGAATATACGGTGACATCATCCTCAATGGTGGGGTGACGTTTGACTCCGCGCAAATTCTGACCGGCACGAGTTGACAAAGCGCCCAGGGTAACTCCTTGATAAATTTTAACGTTGTTGCCGATGGAAGTGGTTTCACCGATTACCACGCCGGTGCCGTGATCGATAAAAAAGTAACTGCCGATGGTGGCGCCGGGATGTATATCGATACCGGTCAGGTTGTGGGCGTATTCGGTCATAATCCTGGGAATCAAAGGAACTGACAGCAACTGCAGTTCATGAGCCATGCGGTAAACGCTGACCGCGAAGACGCCGGGATAGGAGACAATTACCTCGTCTTTGCTGGTAGCCGCCGGGTCGCCGTCAAAAGCCGCTTGGATATCCAGTGCGATGGTGCTTCTCAACGCGGGAATCTTGCTAAAGAATTGGTAAATAATTTCGTTTACCTTTTCATCCATATTATCCAGCGGCTGGTTTTTACCGATCGCCTGATGGGTCAAAGCTAAAACGATCTGCTCATGTAGGATCGCGTGCAGATTGATCAGCAGATCGCCGATATGGAATTCAATGGTGGTATTGATCAGATGCCGCTGGCCGAAATATTCGGGAAACAGCAGTTCCCGCATCATATCGATTACCTTAATGATCATTTTACGCTGGGGCTGGGAAACAGACGCCGCTGAAACAGCCGTCAAATTTTCCCGGTAGCCGGCGGCGATATCATTAACCAATTTCCCGGTTTGTTCCAGGGTCAATGTATTCATAAAAAACACCTCGTAATCAATAATTTAACGGTATCGTTCCATAAAGTATAACTTATTTGCCTTCGAACTAGTACTCTGTCAACCCTAATTCACATTTCCTTGTCGGTTAAATTTCTGCATGGCTACGTTGTCGTCAATCGCAATACGTCCAGTATTGCTCAATCCTCCGCCTGGCCCTGCAGAAATTTCCCTCGACAAATAATATACGGACCTTAGGGTTGACAGAGTATTAAAAGAATTTTACCGGTTCAGTTCATTCAGATCATAAGGAGTTTCCTGATATACGTGATAGTTCAGCCAATTGGAATAGAGCAGATTGGCATGCCCCCGCCATCTGACCAGGGGAGGCTGGCTGGGGTCGTCATTGGGAAAATAGTTTTTGGGTACGTCTATTTCCATGCCTTTATTCAGATCACGTTCATATTCGGTTTTCAGGCTCAGAGGGTCGTACTCCGAATGACCGGTTACAAAAATTTGTCGTCCGTTTTTGGTAGCTACGATATAGACACCGGCTTCCGGAGATTCAGACAGTATTTCCAATTTCGGCACCTTTTCGATGTCCTCTCGGCGAACCTCGGTATGACGTGAGTGAGGAGCCAAAAACTCATCGTCGAAGCCGCGCAGCAGGGGAACATTCTTTTTGTTGATGGTGTGGGTGAAAACCCCGAACATTTTTTTATCCAACGTATATTTGGGAATGTTGAAATGGTGGTACAGGCCTGCCTGGGCCGCCATACAAATATGGAACGTTGAAAAAACGTTGGTGACGCTCCAGTCCATAATTTCCTGCAACTCATCCCAATATCCGATTTCTTCAAATTCAAGCAATTCCACCGGCGCTCCGGTGATGACCATACCGTCAAATCTTTCGTCTTTAATTTCGTCAAAGGTGTTGTAAAACTTAAACAAATGCTCCTGCGAAGTATTTTTCGGACTATGAGTTTGGGGATGCAGCAAGGAAATATCCACCTGCAAAGCCGAATTACCCAGTAACCGCAGGAGTTGGGTCTCAGTTGCGATTTTTTCCGGCATAAGGTTCAAAATAACTATTTTCAGCGGTCGAATATCCTGGCGGCTGGCCCGGTCCTCGTGCATAACGAAGATATTCTCTCGGTTTAAGAC
>DATMYB010000136.1:0-2200 GCA_035561215.1 Syntrophomonas sp.
CAATAGAGCAAAGGAAGATAAAAGATTTCTTGAGGCGCTCAATATTTTAGAGTCCCAATTGGTTGACGGAAAGCTCGTAGTGGGGCGGATTAATCGGAAATTAGCGGGATTTACCTTCTGCAAAAAGGGCGGCCCAAGCGAATTAGGGACTAAACGATACAACGAGATACTAAAAAATCTTGGGAGAAGTAATGTTGTTTGATAATTTCAATGATGACCCAAGAAGAGTTTTTGAGTGCCATCGACGAATTAATAGCGAAAAAAGAGCTGCCCAAAATGCGATTAGGGTTATCCAACCCTGCTTACTATTGAGGAAATAAGAGTAGGGGATAGGGGGCGTTGTTGCGTTGAGATGTGTCAACAACTCCGTCCCCCCTATCATCCCTTCGTCACTGCATACTCTAATACAGCTCAGCCCTTGTAGTTTAATACACTAGCCCTATTTCTCCCAGGGAGTAACCAGCCATTTGAGGCAGTTTTCTTTCTTGTTGCCAAAGACATCATAACCGCGCATAATATCGTTGAGCGGAGCTTTATGGGTGCATAAGAAATTGGTATTTATTTTTCCTGCTTCGATAAGACTGATCAACTTGGGCATCCGGTTCATAGGAACAAATCCCCAGCCAAACTTAAGGTTTTTGGCCCATACCTGGTTTAAAGGAACAGACAGGGGCTTTTCATAAATGCCGATAGTAGACATTTGTCCACCGGCCCTCACAGCTGCCAGGGCGGTGTCAAAAGTTGGCTGCAGCCCTACACATTCGATGGATCTATCTGCACCCAGCCCACCGGTAAGGCTTTTAATGATTTCGACCACATCGTCCTTGCCCGGATTCAGGGCAATATCAGCAATCCCTTCTTTTATTGCCACATCCAGGCGCGATTGAACCATATCAACGGCAATAATTCGGGATGGGCCCCATAGTCTAGCGGTTGTCATGCAGCATAATCCAACCGGACCGGCGCCGACAACAACTACGGTATCACCGGGTTGTATTTCCGTCATCTCTGCGCCAAAATAACCGGTGGATAAAATATCGCCGCTGAATAACACATCCTGAGGGGTTAACGATTCCGGAATATGATAGCAGTAATTGTCCGCACCGGGCATACGTACATATTCAGTCTGGCAGCCTTCCTGTCCATAGACCCCGAAGCAACCGAAGCCTGGTTTTTGGCAGTGGGCATAGAGTCCCTGCTTGCAATACCAGCATTCCCCGCAGAAAGCCACACAGGATACTACTACCTTGTCGCCGACTTTTAAGTTTTTAACTGCCGGTCCTGCCTCAACGATTTCGGCGCAGAATTCGTGACCGATGATTAGCGGGTATCTCACTTCGGGCATGCCGCCATGTACAATATGAATGTCACTTCCGCAAATGGTTGATAATATTACTTTACCAATTACATCGTCGGGTTCAATTATTTTAGGTACCGGAACATCTTCTAAACCGTATTTTTCGGGACCACGATACACTAAAGCTTTCATTGTATCCGCCATGATGTCTACCTCCTAATTTTTAAACCTCTACAGCATCAATGAAATAGTAATCAACCACCTCTTTCTTTTGTTTTTTTGCCTTACAAAGAAAAAGGCCAATATTCTTACTAATGACATTGAACAGTCATAAGAATACTGGTCTTTCTAGAAGCCACCGCGCAGGTCTCTTCGCGAGCCACCGTTTATGCAGTTGTGATATTTTCTATTCCGTCAGTATACGATCAAAGATAACAACGTGTATCCAAAAGTCATTTTCCGGTTCAACGTCATAAACCTGATGAATGGCCCGGGCTTTTAATCTTTCCTCAAAATGAGGGAGATTATCAATCGAATGCTGCCAGGCAACCTGCATTCGCGCTGCCCTTACCACCTCTTTTCCGGCCGGGGTTTTGACAATATAAACCTCCGGTTCAGTAAGGAACCTCTCACCTCTAATAATCAACATATCATCCCATATAATGACCTTGGTGTAATCAACACCTTTGCCTAGCTTTTGTTTAAAGTATTGTTCCATATAAATCTTAAATTCGTGCTGCAAATGCCTTCTTTCACGGTCGTCCAATTTCTTGTGCGAATCAACTTGAATCAGCTCATCGGGTTGTTTTTTAAAATCCAGCTTTGAAAACACATTTCTCACTCTCCTGTACAATTGGCCGAAAAATGCAAAAAAACCAATATTTTGACAATTTAGCATATCCG
>DATMYB010000137.1:0-2083 GCA_035561215.1 Syntrophomonas sp.
ACAATTCCTTGTCGGTTAAATTTCTGCATGGCTACGTTGTCGTCAATCGCAATACGTCCAGTATTGCTCAATCCTCCGCCTTGCCCTGCAGAAATTTCCCTCGACAAATAATATGCAGACTTAGGGTTGACAGAGTACTAGCGGCTAAAATAAACCGGGGGAAATAAAATAATACGCGCCTGCTTTGGTGAAGCGCCAAAGGCCGGCTGAGGAAGTGAGCCAGTCGTTGAATATTATCGTCGTTGATGATGAAAAAGAGATTGCCGATTTGGTGGAACTATATTTAAAAAATGAAGGCTTCAACGTTTACAAATTCTATTCCGGCCGGGAGGCCCTTGATTGCATTCAGGCCAACCGGCTGGATATGGCGATTTTGGATGTAATGCTGCCGGATATGGACGGGTTTTCGCTGTGCAAAAAAATCAGGGAAAGGTATTATTTCCCCATTATCATGTTAACCGCCAAAGTGGAGGACATGGATAAAATTAACGGACTTACCCTGGGGGCGGACGATTACATAACCAAACCCTTTAATCCGTTGGAACTGACCGCCAGAGTAAAGACCCAACTGCGCAGGTATACCCGGTATAATCAAAACGGCTGCGGGGAAACTGAGGAGAAGATCAATGAATACGATTTTGCCGGCCTGGAAATCAACCGGGACACCCATAAATGTACGCTCTACGAGAAACCGCTTGCCTTAACTCCTATCGAATTCTCCATTCTATGGCATTTATGCGAAAACAAAGGCAAGGTTATTTCTTCGGAAGAGCTGTTTGAAGCGGTGTGGGGCGAGAAATACCTGGACAATAATAACACGGTAATGACCCATGTAGCCAGGCTGCGGGAAAAAATGCACGAGCAGCCGCGTAAACCCAAATTTATTAAAACCGTATGGGGGGTCGGCTATACCATTGAATAACGGAGATTTTCACCTGGATAACCTGCAGAATACGGTAAGAATGAAAATCATCACTGCGGCGCTGGGGGCTTCCTTTGGTTTTGCCTTGATCCTGGGCCTGGCCTATTATGTTTATCATTTCTTTATCTTTCAGAGGAGTGACCTCATCTATCGGCTGGCGCAGAGCATCACAGGCCATCTCCCGTACCTCCTTATATTTCTCTGGCTGATGGTTGCTCTCATTATCCTGCGGAACTATTGGCGTAGGTCGCTGGAGCATATTAAGCTGATGGCGGATGCAGCCAGTCAATTAATCACGGAAAATGATGAATTGATTCACCTTCCCGACGAATTGAAATCCGTTGAAAGTCAAATGAATCATATCAAGCAGGAAGCGATTCGCAATGCTCGCCTGGCCAGAGAAGCGGAACAACGAAAAAACGATTTGATCGTTTATCTGGCCCATGATCTGAAGACGCCGCTGACGTCTGTAATCGGCTATTTGACCCTGCTGCGGGACGAGCCGCAAATATCCGACCAACTGCGCGGTAAATATTTGTCCATTGCTCTGGAAAAAGCAGAGCGCCTGGAGGATCTGATTAATGAGTTCTTCGATATCACCCGCTTTAATCTGAGCCATTTGAGCCTTGAACCCAGCAAGGTCAATCTGGCCCGCATGCTGGAACAGATTGTTTTTGAATTTAAACCCTTGCTGACAGAGAAAAACTTGCAATGTACGCTGAACGTTACTGCGGATACTGAGATCAAGTGTGACGTTAACAAAATGGAAAGGGTTTTCGATAATCTGATTCGCAATGCCGTCAATTACAGTTTTGAAAACAGCACCATTGAAATCGTGGCGGTTCGCAAACCTGACGGCGTTTATATGCACTTCAGCAATCAGGGCAATACCATTGCGCAAGAGAAGTTGGACCGTATTTTTGAACAGTTCTACCGTTTGGACAGTTCCCGGGCTACCCAAACCGGCGGCGCAGGATTGGGACTTGCCATCGCCAAAGAAATCATTGAACTGCACCATGGAACGATCACTGTTTTAAGCGAAAATGAACGAGTGATCTTTTCCGTCTATCTTCCCGTCCTTCCGTAATAAATTTGTATGATTTCAATAAGAAAACTTTAAGAATTTCTTGCGGGAATCATTAAAAATGATACTCTCTGTTT
>DATMYB010000138.1:0-9488 GCA_035561215.1 Syntrophomonas sp.
ATGAAATACATCCATAATGTTAATATATAAAAAGGACCATCTTTCAACACGGCAAGGTTGATTTTAACGTAAAAGTGGTAATTTGGGAGACGGCAATATGAATAGTAATGACTATCAACTGAAAATGCGGCAAGCCTGGTCAACTTTTGTGGAAGAAGGCATCATTAACGAAGATGTAGTCAGGCCGGAAATAAACAGATCGTGGCTCAGGAGTCTGGGCGTGGACCCATACAAACCCAGTCTGCACCAGTTGCCGGATCGCATCATCCTGAGTAAAAAAGCCGATAATATCAGACTGATTTCAATAGCCCGCCCCATTATGGAGCAACTGTGTGTCCCGCAAGACTCAACCTTCGTATTACTAAGTGATCAAGAAGGCTATATATTGGAGGGAACCGGACGCAATAGAACGGCTTCAATAGCTGGCCAGCTTAATGCTGAAGAGGTCATAGGAACCAATGCGATAGGGACTGCCCTGGCCGAACAGACTTTTCTGGAAATAAACGGTGCTGAACATTACTGCAGTTATTACCATAACATTTTTAGTGCCGCCTGCCCCTTACATGATTGGAAAGGTAGAATTATTGGTGTATTGGCGATTTACAGCACAGGTCATGAGCTGCCCGCCGGGTCGTTGGTTTCTTTACAATTGGCAAAAAGAGTAATTGAAGACAAGCTTCATTATAAAGCTGAGCAATCCAAGATACTCCATGTTTATCACAATACTTGCTCTGCTATTATCGATATTTACGACGACCCCATCATTGTAATCGATCATAAATTCACGATAGCCAATATTAACGATAGCTGTCTGACTTTACTGGGATATGAAAATCGAGAAGGAGTGGTAGGATTATTAATTGACCAGCTTATTGCGGATGAGCCCCAGGTGCTTAATAATCTGCTTTCTAATGATCCCAATCAATTCAGCAGCAGATTTACGCTTCAGACAAATAAAGGCCGGGTACCCTGCGCTTTGGAACGAAGACGAGTGGTTCCCAATCCAGACGGTACCCAACAGATTATTCTAGTCTTTCAGCCCATAGAATCAGTAGCTTTAACGACTTATGGTGAAGCAATGGCACAGGGAAAGGTATTAACGGGAACTCCCTTCGAATGTATTGTAGGTGATAGCCAGGCGATCAATGCGGTAAAAAATATGGCCTATCGTGCTTCCAAGGTACTGTCCAATGTTTTAATCGGGGGGGAAAGCGGTACCGGAAAAGAAATTATTGCGCATTCCATTCATGAGGCAAGCGGACGGCGCGGCCAGTTTATTCCTATTAATTGCGGCGCTATCCCCAAAGAGCTAATGCAAAGCGAGCTTTTTGGCTATGTTGAAGGAGCTTTTACGGGGGCGAAAAAGAGCGGTAGGGTTGGAAAGTTCGAATTGGCCAATCAAGGAACTATATTCCTGGATGAAATCGGAGAGATGCCCCTGGATATGCAAGTAACCTTATTGCGCTTTCTCCAGGATAAAACGGTTACCCGGGTAGGCGGAAGCGAATCGAGCACAGTTGATGTCCGTATCATTGCCGCCACCAATCGCAACTTGAAAAATGAGATTGGCGCTGGGAGGTTTAGAGAAGACTTATATTATCGCCTCAACGTAATCAGCCTGGTCATTCCTCCTCTGCGCGCTAGAAAAAGCGACATTCCAATCATTGCCCGCTATCTTATGAAAAATCTGTGCTGCCAGATGAAACGAGAAGCGATGGAAATAAGCGATCAAGCTATGGGTATACTGCTTGACTACAACTGGCCGGGCAATGTCCGGGAATTAAAGAACGTTCTTGAAAATGCCATTGTATTCAGTGAAGGAGCGATTATTACTGAAAATGTCCTGCCTTCTTACCTGAAAGATATTAACCGTTCTGAAAATATCCGTACGCAAGAGAATGACAGGGCAGAAGTTTCTATAAGAGAAAGCCGCCAACAACAGAAAATAGCCGCCGGAGAAAGAGAACGGGACGAGATATTGCGCTTGCTGGACCAGTATAAGGGTAATATCACGGAGGTTGCCAGGCATATGGGATTTTCCCGGAATACCATATATAAGAAGATGCAATCATATATGATAAAAAGGTAAGCAATTACTGGAACCCTTCTGTTAACTGATGTCAGCCTGACGTTAACAGAACCTGGCAGTTTGGGTGACACATGTGAACATTTGTTAACGTTCAGTAAAACGAATAAGTATTGTTTTGAATCCTGAATAGGCCGTCTTACGGGCGGTCTAGTTTTTTTGTCCATACCTGGCACGAAATATGCTTATTAAACTAGTACAACAAAACTGTGGAGATACATTTGAAAGGAGGCAAAATGATTGAGGAAATACTTGCTTGATAGAATTGTGCATTAGTACGTGCATTTAAGCAAATCTAAAAATAATGCGCAAAGCAGGTAGGAACATGAGAGCAGGCCTAAAGAGCAGAAGCATTCTTAAAAAATAAGGAGATGATTTAACAATGTCTAACTTGATGAACGAATTTAACAGTAAAGTAATAAGCGCTGAGAAAGCTGCAGGATTGGTTAAATCCGGCGATCTGGTCGCTTATGGATATTTTGGCATACCACCGCATGATTTTGATATTGCCCTGGGGAATAGGGTGGATGAATTAAAAGATGTTACTGTGCATGTTGCCGGAAGCGTAAGAATGTGGCAATTCCTTAAGACCGATCCCGAGGGCAAGGTATTTACCCTGATCAGCGACCATTTCAGTGCCTTGGATCGTATGCTGGGAGACAAGGGCCGGGCGGTATACGGACCGGTACAGTATCATGAATTTCACCGCATGCGCCTGGAGCTCCAGCAGCCTTTCATTCAAAGGGATGTTATATGCCTTACGACTACACCGATGGATTCACACGGCAATTTTAATTTCGGCTTATGCAACTCCGATACCTACGCCGAACTAGCCCATGCCAAGATCGTTATTGTGGAAACCAATCCCAACCTGCCCTACTGCCTGGGAGGGGAAATGGAGTGCATCAACCTAAAGGATGTTGATTATATTATTGAAAGCAATGCCCCGGTATTTACTATGCCGCCCGCAGCACCGCCTACCGAAGCGGAAATAAAAATTGCCGAGCATATTATGCCGCTCATTCCCAACGGTGCATGCCTGCAATTAGGTATAGGCGGCGTACCCAACACCATAGGGAATCTAATCGCCCAGTCTGATCTGCAGGACCTGGGGGTCAACACGGAAATGTATTGCGATGCCATTACCGAATTGTATGAAGCGGGAAAGATAACCAACAAGCGTAAAACCAGAGATGTTGGAAGAAGTACTTTTACATTCTGTTTTGGCAATAAGAAAACCCACGAATTCTTGCATAACAATCCGCAAATAGCCTCATATAATTGCGACTACACCAATAATCCGAAGTATATCCAGTTGGAGGATAATGTAATATCGATTAATAATTGTGTTGAAGCCGATCTTCTATCCCAGGTTTGCTCGGAAAGCAGCGGCCTGCGGCAGATTTCCGGAACCGGCGGATCGCTGGATTTCCATATGGGCGCTTTTGAATCAAAGGGAGGAAAGGGAATTTTAGCTTTTGAGGCCACCTATAAAGATAAAAACGGAAACCTGCAATCCCGTATCAAACCTATGCTGACCCCCGGAGCGGTGGTTACCGTACCCCGGGTCATGGTCCACTATATTGCCACCGAATGGGGAATTGTCAATATGAAAATGCGGTCGGTGTGGGGAAGGGCTGAACAGATGATCAATCTGGCCCATCCGGAATTCCGGGACGATCTTTTGAAGAACGCCAGGGAAATGGGCCTCTGGTCCCGTACCAACCGCATTCCTTTCTAAAATGGCCTATGAGCAGCACGAAACGAAGCCAATAGTACGGGTAATTCTGAATGGAGGAAGAAAAAATGGCATCAAATTTTGCTTATAAAAATACCAGGGATTTTAAGTTTATCCTGAAAGAATGGCTGCCGCTGGAGAAAGTGTTGGCGTATGATCGCTATCGGGAAAATTACAGCGTTGAAGACGTGGATATGATCCTGGATACCATTCTGAAAATGACCAAGGACCTTATCGAACCCGGTTGTGACAGTGCTGATCAATTCGGGGTTAAATTTGAAGACGGCAAGGTATTGATCGCTCCTTCCATACCCCCGATCTATAAAAAGCTGCAGCAGGAAGGCTGGTGCGCCAGCAATGTTGATAAGAGTGAAGGCGCGGTGGTGCTTCCCCAGGTAATCATGTTTCCTCTTTGGGAAATGTTCTCCGCGGCCAACCCGGCTTTTGTCCCCCCCTTTCTGTGTATGGGTCAGGGTTCTTCCATGCTGGTGCAGGAATTCGCTCCCGAAGATGTCAAGGAAAAATTCCTGGCTAAGATGTGGAGCGGCGATTATACCGGAACCATGTGTTTAACAGAACCCCAGGCCGGCTCGGATGTCGGAGAAATTTTAACCAAAGCTTTACCCACCGACGATCCCCGTGTGTTTAAGATCAAGGGACAGAAGATTTTTATCAGTAATGGAGACAATGATTTTGCCGAAAACATCGTGCACCTGCTGCTGGCCAGGGTCGAAGGGGCCCTGCCCGGCACCCGCGGCATATCGTTGTTTATCGTGCCCAAATTGTGGATCAATGATGATGGCAGCCAGGAGTTTAACGATGTGGCTCCCACCGGAATTGAGCACAAAATGGGCCAGCATGCCAATCCAACCGTAGCTTTGAGTTTTGGGGACAATAATCAGTGCCGCGGCTATCTGCTGGGTAAAAACCCCCTGGAGAATGAGGGCAAGGGGGATGGCATGGCCTTGATGTTCAATATGATGAATGAGGAAAGACTGGTAACCGGCGTGCATTCGGCCGGCTTAATCGCCAACGCCTTCTATAATGCGAAAGATTATGCCAGAGACAGGGTTCAGGGTAATTCCTTTACGAATCCCAAGCAGGGCCGAGTGCCCATTATCCAGCACGAGGATATTAAACGGGCGCTGTTGCGGGGCAAGGCCATTGCCGAAGCCATACGCGCCATGACCTATAAATCATATCTCGATCTGGAAGTCGCTCACTGGGATCCCGATCCGGTCGAAAGAAAGCGGGCGCAAGACGAAATGGATGTAAATATTCCCATTATCAAGGGATATTCTTCGGAAATCGGGTGGGACTTGATTGGGACCGAAGCCGTTCAAATCTATGGCGGGTATGGCTATTGTTCGGAATATCCCGCAGAGAAGCTGGCGCGGGACATTAAGATCAACACCCTTTATGAAGGGACTACGTTTATTCAATCCATGGACCTGGTGGGGCGTAAATGGGGCATGGAAAAAGGAGCCCTTTTTTCCCGTTGGCTGGGCAACATTAAAGCATTTCATGACAATAATTGCGGCACGGATGGCTTTGAAAAAGAATTTGCCCAGTTAAAAAAGGCTGTTGAGGCCTATGGGGAGATTCAAAAAACCATGGCCGGATTTATGAAGACCCCTGGACTTTTGGGTCTGATACCGACCTACTCCAAGCGGATTCTCATGGCTACCGCCCAGCTTTATGGCGGGCAATTGCTTTTAGAGCAGGCATTGATTGCCCGGCGGAAAATGCAGGAGCTGGGGCAAGACCACTTCGATTACAAGTTCTACCAAGGCAAGGTTATGGCGGCGCGTTATTTCTTGTTGAACGTGGTTCCGGAAGTGGCCGCTCTCGCTGAAGTGGTTAAACTCGCCGATACGTCGGTCTTGGAAATCGATGATGAGTCGTTTGATTATTAAGGCTCTATACAAGAGAAAAGATGAAAACACCTGGCTGCCGATAGGAAAGGAGAATCAGCATGAATTTTACATTGAGTCCGGAGGAACTCCTGATCCAAAAAATGGCTCGGGAATATGCCGAGAAATATATAGAACCGGTGGCAGAAAAAATTGATACTGAAAACCGGGTACCTGAGGACATTATCACTGGATTAGCAGAACTAGAGCTCTTCGGATTGCCGTTTAAGGAAGAATACGGAGGAGCCGGAGCCGGATATCCCAGCTACGTATTAGCCCTGGAGCAGTTGGGCCGGGTTTCCAGCGGTCCGGTCATGCTTATTTCGGTTAATTGCCTGGCCCTGGGCGCTATAGACAAGTTCGGCACTGAAGATATTAAGCATAAGTATATGCCCAAAGCCTGTAAAGGAATGGAGCTGGCTTCCTTTGCCTTCACCGAACCCGGCACCGGATCTGATCCCAAACAGATTACCACCACGGCTGTAAAGGAAGGAGAACACTATATTCTAAACGGTACCAAACGCTTCATTTCCAATGCAGGATATCCTGGCCCCATGGTCGTGTTTGCCATCGACAGCGAGAGCAATAAGCCAACTGCTTTTATCGTAGACAAATTGTGCCCTGGATACTCCCTATCGGAACCATGGCATAAGCTGGGTTATCATGGGGGCACCCTGCTGGATGTGTATCTGAAAGATGTAGCGGTTCCGGCCGAAAACATCCTTAACGGTATCGGGGGGGGATTCCCGGTGCTCACCTTTGGCATTGCCTTTGGCAAAGTGGGAGTCAGCGCCCTGCACCTGGGCTTGACCCTGGCCGCCTATGAAGAAGCGGTGCAATACGCCAAGGAAAAAACTCACCGGGGTCAGCCTATTGCCAAGTTCCAGGCTACCCAGTTAAGGATAGCTGATCTGGCTATAAAATATGAAACTGCGCGCTGGTTGGCTTATCGTCTGGGCTGTCTGGCCAACGACGCCAAAAATCCGGCTCTGTTTGCCAAAGAAGCTGCCTTAACCAAGACTTTTGTGTGCGACAATTCCGTAGATGCAGCCAGGGTAGCTATCGATGTGCATGGCTCCTATGGCCTAATAAATGACTACAGAGTATCGCGTATTTATAAAGACGCTATTATGGGGCCCCAGGTGGAGGGGGTCGCAGATATGCAGAAAATGATTGTGGCCGGAGTTGTTTTAAACGGATAAATCCTAAAAGTGGGAGTGTGAAGAGGGGGAATACGCCCCTCTTCACCATAACTCGCGAACGAAGTAAAGTTGAGATCATGGAAAATCAAGGGAGTGAAGTGCTGGAATGGCATTATCCCAATAGGTCCTGACAATGGTGGGTTTATGAAATAAGTGGGAGGTTAATTATGAATATCGTTGTGGCAGTGAAGCAGATACCTGATTTGCAGCAGGTTCGGATCAAAAATAGCCAGCCGGTATTTGATGGAGTGCCGTATGCCCTGAGTCTGATAGATAAAAACGCTCTGGAAGCCGCTCTTCAACTAAAAGAAGCAACCGGTAATAATCTGATGGTAGTTTCAGTCGGCAATGAAGAAGTCGAAGAGACCGTAAAAGAAGCCCTGGCAGCCGGAGCCGATGAGGCCTATTTACTGCTTAATAATGATCTGACTAATCTGGAGAGTTCGCAGAGTGCGGTTTTATTGGCAGCGCTGATCAAGAAGATCGACGACGTGGGAATTGTAATATTCGGTGAAGGCAGCGGGGACAATTATTCCGGCCAGGTGGGCCCGAGGGTCGCTGAGATCCTCGAACTGCCCGAAGTAGGATATGCGAGCAGAATCGAGATCGGTGGAAGTACGGCTACCGTAATTCGCTCCCTTGAAGATTCTGATGAGATATTGGAAGCCAAGTTGCCCCTGGTGGTAACGGTCCTGGGAGATATAAATGAGCCCCGTATTCCATCTGTAACCCAGATATTAAAGGCAGGGAAAAAGCCCAAACAAATCTTTGATATTGATGATCTGGGCCTGGATGTTCCCCCAAAGTCGGTAAATACAATTAGTAACCGGGCGCCGGAAAATGAACGTAAGCGTTTACCTGTCAAGAGCGTCGACGAGCTGCTTGCCGCGTTAAAGGCGGAAGGATTTGTAGGGAGGTAGAAAAATGGCAGGGATTCTTATTTATAGCGACCAAGACAAGCTGGCCCTGGAACTGCTTACCGCAGCCCGGCTGATCGCAAAGGATGCCAATTTGAATGTGAAGGCTTTGGTTATAAACAACGATGCGCAGGCTGGCGAGCTTGCCAGCAGAGGAGCCGAAGTATATCAGATCTGTTCTCCGGAACTGTTTGCAGCGGATACAGCAGCCTTAGCCGCGGCGCTGCAACAGGTAATAGAAAAATTGGATTCATCAATGGTTCTTCTTTCTTCTAATCGCAGAGGCAAAGAAATGGCGGGCAGGCTGGCGCAGAAACTAGCGGCAGGTGGCCTCAGTGACGTAAGCGGCCTGCAAGTTAGCGGAGGAAAGATTCAGTGCACCAGAAATGCATTGGGTGGGGCAACTGTAGCCACCCAGCAAATCGATACGGAAAAAGCGGTTATCGCTCTGGCGGCTCGTTCATTTGAAGCGGCGCCAATACAGGATGGCGGAAAGATCAATGAATTCGTCATGGATGCTGTAACTCCTTCCGTTAAATTACTGCAAACCGAGCTCAAAGCTGGAGATGTTGCCGACATCCAGGCGGCTGATGTGCTGGTCGTCATTGGCCAGGGAGTAGAAGAGGACGATTTACCGATAGCGGAGAAGATCGCCAAAAAGCTGGGGGGAGAAATAGCCTGCTCTAAACCGGTGGCAACAGACAAAAAATGGCTGCCGGAGGATAGAATAATCGGTTTGTCCGGTAAGAAATGCAAACCGCAGCTGGCCATTATTTTGGGAGTTTCCGGTCAGGTCCAGTTTACGGTAGGTATTCGGGATGCCCATACCATAATCGCAGTAAATAATGATGAGAACGCTTATATGCTGCAAGTAGCCGATTATGCAATGGTGTCTGATGCAGGGCAGGTAATAAATGAACTGAATAAGGCGTTAAGTTAGTTAAGCAATATTTTGCGAAAATTGAAAGAAAAGGTTAAGGGCATCAAACTGTGCTGATAGGATCGAAGTAACATACACCTCATCACAGAATATGATGCCAATCCCGTCTTACGTAAAGGATTCTTTCAACATCAACGACTTTCGATTTTTCATCTATCGTGAAAAAGACAATATAGTTCTTTACGAGCAGCTTTCGATATCCCATCATTGCAAGACGTTCATCAGCCACAGGAGGAAATTTTTGCGGCATGACCATTAAACCCGTGATAGCTTCCTGAAGGGTATCCATCATCTTCAATGCGGTCATCGGTGCCGACAGTTGCGCAGAGATATATCGGACAATATCACGCAGGTCGTTTTCGGCGGGCTCCGATACGTCAACCCTATATTTTACCATCAGTTATTTCCTGCCTGATGTCTCGCATTACATCTTCAAACGGGCGCTTTCTCCCCTTTATTACTGCCGTCCTGCCCTCATCAAGCAGACGATAAAGTTCGAGTTTGCCGTTGAGCATTTCGTAGGTTTCAATGCTCATAACAGCCAAATCTCCCTGCCCATTTTTGGTGATAAAAACAGGTTCTCTGCTTTCATGGCAGAACTTCGAGATTTCATTGTAATTGTTCCTTAAGTCCGTGCTGGATTTAATGTTTGGCATCAAACCGGCCTCCTTGTTTAAACTAAAGATATTATA
>DATMYB010000139.1:0-3746 GCA_035561215.1 Syntrophomonas sp.
GTCTAACCGGACAAATTCCAAGTCAAGGGATTCCTCTAATCATAACGCTGAAAGGCTTCGTTGGGAATACCCATCATATCCATAATTTTTCCGGTCATAAAGGAAACTATGTCATCCAAACTACGGGGATTATGATAAAATCCCGGCATAGCCGGTACAATAGCCGCGCCCGCTTCCGACAGCCGTAGCAGATTGCGCAAATGAACAACGCTGAGCGGGGTCTCTCTTGGCACCATAATCAGCGGTCGGCGTTCTTTCAACATGACGTCGGCAGCACGCTCGATCAAATTGTTGGATAATCCGTTGGCTACTGCGGCCACCGTCGACATAGTGCAGGGCACGATCACCATGCCAGCGGTTATAAAAGAACCGCTGGCCAGACGTGCGGCAATATCGTCATTATTGTACAGATATAATCCGGACTGAGGAAAGTATCGGCGCAGACTCTCTTCGGGACGGTCGCCTAATTCCCAGCCCAGTTCATGGTTCAGTACCAGGCAGCCTGGACGGCTGACCACCAAATGCACTTCAAATCCTTGGTTCAGCAATAATTCTGCCAGGCGCACCCCGTATATGACGCCGCTGGCGCCGGTGATCGCTACGATATATTTCGTCATCGCCGTTCCTCCGCCATTAATTAATAATATCTGCAACCGCCATGATAAAAATGATCAGGCCTACATAATGATTGATCCTAAAAGACGCAAAATTTACCTGTTCCAATCGCCCCGGTTTCACAATGATGTGTTCATAGGTCAAAATGACCGCGGCGCAAAGCACGCCGGCATAATACCAGGCACCCATGCTCAGGATAACGCCGGTCATAACCAGGCATACCACTGCCAGCCCATGAAATGAAGCGGAAAATAACAGCGCGCCTTTTTCACCGAACCGTGCCGGAATGGAGAATAGGTTATTAGCCCGGTCAAATTCTATGTCCTGACAAGCATACATGGTATCAAAACCCGCAGTCCAAAAAGCCACCGCCAGCCCCAATACAAAAGGCTGCCAGTCGAAGGTGCCGCTGATGGCAAACCAGCCCCCCACCGGGCCGATGCCAATGGCTATTCCCATAAGAAGATGGCACCACCAGGTAAACCGCTTGGTGTATGAATAGGACCATAGCACCAAAACCGCCAGCGGAGCCAGTTTAAAACAAAGGGGATTCAATTGGGCGGCCGCGAAAAACAGCAGGCCAAAAAAAATAATTACCAGCACCCACACCGAGGTAACGGAAAGTTGCCCGGAGGCCATAATCCAATGAGCGGTACGCGGGTTGCGCCGGTCGATTTGCCGGTCGATCAGGCGATTGAGGCAAAGGGCGGCGGAACGCGCGCTTACCATGGCCAAGGTTATCCAAAGCAGCGGAACCAGCCCGGGGACCTCCATCCGGGCCAGAAATGATCCTAAATAGGCAAAGGGCAACCCGAACAGGCTATGTTCAAAATCAATCATTGTCATGAACTTGCGCAGTTTACTCAATGCCGTATTCACTCCATTTGGCCGTAACCAGCGCTTTTATTTCCGGACTCATGACAATGTCTTCCGGCCATTCCCGCATATGTCCCTCAGCCGGCCACTTGCGGGTGGCGTCAATACCCATCTTCGATCCGTACAGGGGCAGCGGCGCCGAATGATCCAGCACATCCAGCGGTCCCTCCACGATCATCGTATCACGGCGGGGATCGGCGTTATTAAATACTTTCCACATTACTTCCGATACATTTTGCACGTTGACGGTCTCGTCCACCACAATAATATATTTGGCAAACATCATCTGTCCCATTCCCCACAGTGAGTTCATAACCTTGCGGGCATGACCGGGAAACGATTTTTTGATGGATACCAATACACAGTTATGGAAAACACCCTCCATGGGCATATGCATATCAACCATTTCCGGCAGTTGAAACTTTAGCAGCGGCAGGAAAATTCTTTCGGTAGCCAGCGCCATATAACAATCCTCCTGGGGCGGCTGTCCGACGATGGTGGTAGGATAAATGGCGTCTCTGCGCCGGGTGATGCATTTAATATGGAAAACCGGATAATCTCCAGGCAGGGAGTAATAACCGGTATGATCTCCAAAGGGCCCTTCGCGCCGGCTTTCGTTCAAGTCGATATAGCCTTCCAGAACAATTTCAGCATCGGCCGGAACCTCCAGGTCTATGGTCCGGCAGCGCACTAAATCCACCGGCTTTTTGCGCAGAAAACCGGCAAAGATCAATTCGTCAATATCAGGCGGCAGCGGGGCGGTGGCTGCATAGGCAATGGTTGGATCCCCCCCCAAAGCCACGGCCACTTCGATGGTATCCTTGCCAATTTCCTTGGAAGCTCTGTAATTGGCAGCTCCGTCGTGGTGTACATGCCAATGCATACCGGTGGTGTTTTTATCGTAAACCTGCAAACGGTACATTCCCAGATTGCGCTTGCCGGTACGAGGGTTACGGGTATAGACTTGGGGAAGGGTAATGAAGCGTCCCGCATCCTGGGGCCAGCATTTAAGGATAGGCAATGTGTCCAAATCCGGTTCCATAGAAACCACTTCTTGGCAAAGGCCGCTTTTCACCATATGCGGAAAATATGAAGACAACTCCGCTAAACGAGGCAGCAGCTTGACCTTGCCCAGCATGGAAGAAGGCATGTTTTCGGCCATCTCCAGCAATGAGGTAATCTCCCGGCCGATATCGTCCAGTTGTTCCACCTGCAAACTCATGGCCATACGCCGCGGGCTTCCGTAGGCATTAATCAGCACCGGCAAGTCGGAGCCCTTAACGTTTTCAAACAATAACGCCGGTCCGAAAGCCTTGCTGACTCTATCCGTTATTTCACTTATTTCAAGCTCCGGGTCAACCTGGGTTTTTACTCTCACCAGCTCCCCGCTTTTTTCTAACAAAGCAATAAATTCGCGCAAATCTTTAAAGGCCATTTTCTCCTCCTCAGGCGGATTGTCCTATTGACTGCCGGCAACCGGCATATGTACCGGCCGAACCGCATGCAATATGTCCTGCAGCAAATTGTTCAGGCAGTTGTCCCCAAATCCGTATTTTTTACTGAATTCATCCAGCAGCGTTATGCTGGTCTCCACATAAGGCAGCACCAGATCGTCTTTTTGCTCGATTAGCAGTTCCAGCGCCATGCCAAGATTACATCCGATCTGTCCGTATAATTCAATTCCTTTTTGATCCAAGCCCTTTAAGCGGGCGGCAGTCGTAAAAGCGGTTTCATATATGGCTGCGTTGCCTCTCTTTATTACCTCGGAGGGTTCCGCGTCTAATCTATGTCGCATGACCAGACCCTCATTGACGCCGCAAATCATCAACGCCAGATTGTCCAATACTTCCACCGCGTTGATTTCCAGCAAAAGTTTTAAAATCCGGCCAAAGATATAATCACCGATCAAAATCGCAAATTGCAGCCTCTGATCGTTGGTCTGGCCTTCCTCTTCATCTTTCACCCGGGTATGGATCAAGTTGGCAAAGTATAAGGTCTTAAAAAGCCCGGCCATATTAATCGTCAGTTTATGATCAGAATTTAGATATCTGTATGCCAGCACGACCACAGCCGGTATCAACTGCAGGCTTTTATCTTCCCGCAGAGATTCCCGCAACGACGCCAGCTCGTCCCACCAGCTGGCAAGGTTTTCCCGGTGTCTATCCTCAACTTCCCTGAGTTCTTTTGCCAGAACTCTGGTAAAGGCGAAATTCATCAAATTGCTTCCTTTCATTATATATCTATTATCATTCCAA
>DATMYB010000140.1:0-5035 GCA_035561215.1 Syntrophomonas sp.
TAAGTATACCTCGTCATCTGTTCAGCAGTAAAGAGTTAATCAATACGGAAACGGAACTTAGCGACATCGCGGCAGCGGCGATTTCCGGACTAAGATTTCCGGATGCGGCGAAAGGGATTCCCACCACGTTATAAATGAAAGCCCAAAATAGATTTTGTTTAATCACGCGCATCGTTTTCCGCGAGAGGGCAACAGCGTCCGGCAATGCGTTTAAGCTATGATTCAGCAGCACAATATCGCCGGTTTCAATCGCCGCGTCGGAACCCGCTCCAATCGCAAAGCTAATGTCCGCCGACGCCAGCGCGGGCGCGTCATTCACGCCATCGCCCACCATTGCTACAATCCTGCCCTTCCCACGAAGGGCAGCGATCTCTTGAGCCTTATGCTCCGGTAAAACATTTGCGAAATAGCGTTCAATGCCTAATTCGTCAGCAATCCGCCTTGCGGCAGCCTCGTTGTCACCCGTGAGCAT
This sequence comes from Syntrophomonas sp., assembly GCA_035561215.1. Taxonomy (GTDB): domain Bacteria; phylum Bacillota; class Syntrophomonadia; order Syntrophomonadales; family Syntrophomonadaceae; genus Syntrophomonas_B. The sequence continues at coordinate 473 of DATMYB010000140.1, forward strand.
ATACAAATCAATCTTCATCTTTTTCAGGCGTTCTACCGCCCTTTTTGAATCCTCTTTCACGGTGTCCGCAAGCAGGAAATAGGAGCGCACCTTTCCATCAACAGCAAGATAAGCGGCACTATATCCGGCGTTTTCTATATCATAGGCTTCCGCAAATGCTCCAACGCGCTCGTTGATAAAACGCTTTGTACCAATCAATATCTCATGTGATTGATATTCCGCGCAAACACCTCCGCCCGGAACCGCAGTAAATTTGTCCGGAGAAGGTAATTTTTCTGATCCATGATTTTTTTGATATTCCAAAAGCGCTTTTCCGATAGGATGTTCCGAGGGCGATTCCGCTATGCCTGTCAAAAGCAGCAACGTATTTTTACTGAATGTACCGTCGGTAACGACAAATTCGCAGACTGACAGCCTGCCGGTGGTCAGCGTCCCTGTTTTGTCGAATACGATTGTATTGATTTTGCCGCTTTTTTCAAGTTCTTCACCATTTTTGACGAGAATCCCCATTCGCGCAGCTTTTCCCATCGCCACCGAAATAGCAGCGGGTGTGGCCAGCCCTAACGCGCAGGGACAGGAGACCACCAGTACCGATACGGCGTTTAACACACTTTGTCCGAGCATCCACGTGCTAAAGCTGTATTTGTACCCGAACCACCACAAAAAAGTCAAAATAGACACCGCAAGAACAGCGGGAACAAATCGGCCGCAGATCCTGTCCGCTATTTTTTGAATCGGCGCTTTGCTGAACTGTGCTTCTTCCACCATTTGGATGATTTGCGAGAGTTTTGTTTCATTTCCTACCTTCTCCGTCCTGACGGTAAGAACGCCGAACTGATTCACGCACCCGCCCGTCACACGATTGCCAGGGCATATTTCAACCGGAATACTCTCGCCTGTCAGCATGGACTGGTCAACGGTGGAGTATCCGTCCGTCACCACACCGTCCACAGGAATATGTTCACCGGGGCGTACAATGATCAAGTCGCCTGCAAGAATATCCTCTATCGGTATATCCGTTTCTGTGTTATTCCGCAACGCATGGGCGCTTTTGGGTTTTAGCGCCGCCAATGCGGAAAGGGATTTTGACGTTTGCTTCCGCGCTTTTGCTTCCAGCAGTTTGCCCAACAAGACAAGAGTGATGATAACAGCAGATGCCTCAAAATAGACTTGTGAGTAGCCATATTTCAGTGAAGTTCCCATAAAAACGCTTACGTATAGACTGTAAAAAAACGCCACAGAGGTTCCGAGAACGACCAGCACGTCCATATTCAGCAATTTCCCCTTAATCGCGTAGTAAGCGTTTTTATAAAACTGTGCGCCGATCATAAACTGTATCGGCGCAGTAAGGACAATTTGCAACCTCCAATCGTGTAAAAACAACAATTTATTATGCCAATAACCAATAAATTTTGAAAACGCGCTGATACTCTCCGGATCAACATACGGGCTATGGCACACGTCGTATATACCGCCCAGCAGCATGGCGAGAATCATGGGTGAGCTGAGTACGGCGGCAACAGCAAATTTGATTGTCAATGCACGAACATAGTCGGCACGTTTTTTGATTTTACCACTTTTGTTCGTTTTAACCGCTTCGCCGTTATTTACATAAAAGCCCATCTTACCGATTTGCGCGGTAATTTGGTCATAGGTAACTGTCTGCTCATCATACTCTATCGCGGCTTTCTCGGAAGCGTAGCTGGCTGAAACCTTCATGACGCCGGAAAGCCGGGAAAGTCCGTTTTCGATGATCAGCGAGCAAAGCGTACAGGTCATGCCTCCGATGCTAATTGATACTTTTTTCATGAAATTGTCCCCTGTCATCTACGACAGTAATTGTGCTTTTTATCATGCCCATCCAGCAGGTATAGGAAACAACCCCTGTTTCTGCGGGAGTAAAACGAATCAGGTTTTCGCCAGGCAAAAGATTATATTCAATTTGAAATGCCGGAATGGTGAGCGCGCGGTTACAGTCATTGTAGTTTTTCTTACTGATAACAAGCGTAAATTCCACGGGTATTCCTTTTTGAACCGTAATTTCAGGATAACTGTGCGCTCCCGCCTCACCGCGCACTGTTTGCACATTATGTTCGATAACGGCGATTGTCTCCGGGCGCTGTGGAGAAGATAAGTTTTGAAACGGCAGATGAACGCCTGAGAGAGCAAGTCCGCGTCCAATCATAATAACGCCTAGAACCAGAACCAGCGCCGCGCTTGCACGGATGACAATCCGCGAGAATTTTTGATTCAGAAACGTATTAAGCGCGCCAAACAAGAATAATGCCGGAACTGTACCGAGCGCGAATATCAGCGCCGCCAGACCACCGTAAACCGCGCTTTTCGTGCCAAGGGCATACAGTTGTATCATCTGCAAAGGGCCGCAGGGCATCAGCCCGCTCAAAAGCCCCACCACAAAAGGCGCATAGCGATTCCTTCCAAATACTTTTTTTGCAACCAATTTTGGCGGGCGAATGGTCAAATACCTTAAAAATGGAAAAACATCCAAAAGATTTATCGCCATAATCAGCATGAACACGCCGCCGATGATCGGTATCATGCCTTTCCACACGCCAGGAAAGCTGACGATTTGTCCCAAACCGCCAACCACCGCGCCGACGAGGGCGTATGAAACCATACGCCCTCCGTTATACAGCGCCGATGGGATAAATAAATTGCGCCTCTTATTCGCCGATTCTTCTTTGCCTGCGGTCTGCGAGATTGCGATGCCGCCGCACATGCCCACGCAATGAAGGGAAGTCAGAACACCAAAAGCAAATATCAGCAAGTAGCTCACGTCACTTGAGAGCACCGGCAAATATCTTAACAGAACCAAATCCTTTATAATTTGAATGGTATCCATTTTACCCGCCTTCTTCCGTCCAAGAATAGATTGTGCGGCGGCCCCTCGCTAGAATCGTATCTCGTTTGGCTCTCCGCCAAACGTGTAGAACGTCGCAACAGCGTCTTTCAGATAATAGACGACGCTGTTGCCGTCGCCGGGCGTGTACGTCCCGCGCAGTGACGGATAGGCGTCCAAGAGGCTTTCCTGAGCCTCAATGCGGCTATCCTCCACCAAAGTCGCGGCTACGCGAATCCATGTTTCACCGTCAAAAGCGGAAAGCTCCGCCTTTGGGTTTGCTTCAATTTGTTTTGACACGTTCTTGACCTTGCCGGTCTGACATGTACTGTTTGCATTTCGATTCCTCCGCTTACGCGACCACTTCTTTGGTTATCTTGTTAGGGCTGCTGTTTGTTAAAGAAGGCACACGCTCCAGCCGCTTGCCCATCGTTTCGGCCAACGAACTCACCCCGCCGCGGAATTCCGGCGCGGGGACGTTGTTGCGGGTTAAGATTTCGGCTGCCTGCGCGTAAATCCGTCTCATTTTATCAGGGCTCGGCACCTCGGCCAGTCCTTGCTTCGTTAGCAGATACCCCTGACCAAACGGCAGGAAAGGAGTAAGCAGCGTGGGGATACCGACGCTGGCAAAGCGTTCCACACCCTTCAAAAGGTTTTCATCCTTTTGAATACCGGCTACAAGCTGCGTCGCGACCTCGCCGGGGAAAATCTCCTTGGCTTTGGACAGAATCCTTACATAGTCTTCAATGGGCCTCTTCCCCTTGGCGTTGGGCATAAGGTTGACGCGCTCAATGTCGTCATACACGTCAATATCGCACTGCAAGCTGGTAAAACCCGCGTCACGCAGCCTGTAGAGCGTTTCCTCATCGTAGGGCGGCTCAATCACCGCACGGGTGTAGATGGTTTTTGGCAGCTCACCGATTCTGGCCTTAATTGCTTCCAAAACCTTGATGTACGCCCACGCACCCTTGTCGCGTCCCGGGAGCGTTCCCGCGTCCAGCGTGAGAGAGCAGTTGGTGATGTCGTCGCCCAATTCCTCCAACGCCGCCTCAAACGCGCTTACCACACCGTCCAGCCAGCCCTCTTTTTCAATCAGAACGCGGGATTCATCGAAGTCGCCGGGGATGCAGCAGAACCGGCAGGGATTCTTTTGCTTCGTGTACAGACAGCCGTAAGACGGCCAAATTGCAAGGCCATTGTAGCAGGCCAGCGTCACATAGGGGAATTTGCCGCCGGTGATGCGCAGAACGTCGTCGTTTTCGGGAATCAGCCCCTTGTTATCGACACAACCGCCGGTGCAGGGCGTAATAACCTTATCGCCAGTGCAGGGCGTAATCACGCCGGACATACCCTCGTCCACGAAAAACGTTCCGTCCTCGTTGTTATTCAGCGACCACTGTCTATCCCAGAATTTCGGCTTTTTGTAGAAGCTGACATCGGAAAAATACTTCCCGTCACGATACACTTGATATTGTCCCTCATCCTTACGCAGCTCAAATGGGGAATTGTCGCCGTAGCCCGTAAAAGAAAAGGGGCCGGTGATGTTGTCGCCCAGCCATGTCAGAGCGACGGGGTAATACCCTTCCTGCTGGAGTTCGGATTTCAAGGCGTTGGAAATCTTTATCCCATGTCCTTGAATCTCAATCTTTTGGTCTACCGGACTTAAATGACTCATTTTGCATTACCTCCAAATAATATAAATT
>DATMYB010000141.1:0-4377 GCA_035561215.1 Syntrophomonas sp.
ATGCACAGATGCAACCTGGCAACATAAAATGATCTATAGAAGGTATCGTAAAAAAGGAGGTATCTATGAGTATGCCATTACAGGTAGAACGCTTAATAGCGGGCACCGTTGAATCTAACGCAAACGTCATCTTTGATTCAACCGTGATTTCTTCTGGGAATATCAGTTATGACAGCGCCACTGGCGTTATTACAATACAGGAAGCAGGCAGCTATGAATGTGACTGGTGGGTAGCCACGCAATCCTCTATATCAACCATTGGCGCTGGATTTGCGCTGGTTTCATCGCAAGGAGATGCCATAATCGGTAATTCTCCAATCAAAACAGGAGAGGTGGTTGGAGTTGGCGTCATAGAGGTTGTAACAGCGCCTGTAACCGTAGCGTTGATGAATAACAGCAGTGCAACAGTTTACTATACATCGATTGTCCCGGTTAAAGCATCCTTGGCTGTAATTGGAACAGATGATATGGGCATGACAGGTCCCACTGGCCCCACAGGCCCCACCGGAGCGACGGGCGAAACGGGAGCGACCGGAGCCATCGGCGACCCCGGACCCACAGGAGCAACCGGGGCTACTGGCGCTACTGGCGCCACTGGAAATGTTGGAGCAACCGGGGCCACTGGAGATACCGGGGCTACTGGCGCTACTGGTGCCACTGGAGATGTTGGAGCAACCGGGGCCACTGGAGATACCGGTGCTACCGGTGCTACTGGCGCCACTGGAGATGTTGGAGCAACCGGGGCCACTGGAGAAGTCATTTTGGCTTTTGGATCTTTAAGAGGAGCTAACAACGAAACACCTGGAATAACATTCACACCCGTCACATTTAGTATTGTTGGACCTTTATCAGATACGGTCACAGTCAGTGGATCGGGCAATGAATTAGTGGTGGGAGAAAGTGGAATCTATCAAATAACGATATCGATTAACGCTGAAGCCACTACTGATCCAGATCCGGATCAACCATATCTAAATGCGATTATTACTGTCAATGGGGGACCGATTTTTGGCGATACCACTACTTTTTTCAAGATATCTAACAGAAGCAGTTCAACCTTTGTCGTTCAAGCCGCCCTGACAGTAGGAGATGAAGTTGGTGTTAGTATTAGTACGGATTTTCCGATGATTTTAGGTTATATGAATCGCTCCTTAACTATTGTTCAATTAAGTGATTAAATGATTTTCAGTTTTAATGAGGCAAAACTAAAATGAAATCGTTAAATTTCTTTGTACGAAAACATACCCCTTCGGGTATGTTTTCGTTTTATTTTTCATGGGGAGCTCAGCCATGCTCAAGATGGTTAGCCACAGACAGCCTGTTGTTCAACCTATTTTTTGCTTAATTTTTTGTAAATACTGCTTACCGACTAACCGATAAACCATTTATATGATTGGATTGCCTTAAGTCCTATAATCCACTCCGACCATGTTAGAAGAACAAATGCAGGGCTTTTGTTGGCCCTGTATTTTATTATGCCTGTTCAATTTTTCAGACCTGTTCCGGGAGATTCTTACGCTTCTAATTACGCCATTTTATCAATGGCACAATTCAACCCTTCTTAAAGCTGACGGACCAATTCCAACCAGAAATTGTCTGTCTCTTTTTGATTTCTAAATTTACCAAACCGCATGACAATTTAAGGTGCATATCCCAATCCAAGCCACCTGATGAAGCTTTCCCATGCGGACATCACGTTGGGGACTTCGATATTGAATACCGTCAATACCTCCAGCGTCAGCGCGACGGTAAATACGCAGACAAACGCAGCGACAGCCCGCCATTTTTTCCGCCGAGGCAGAGGCGGGAAATCCATCAATGCGATAAGTGCAAATCCACCTATGACCGCCCATACCATGCGCGCTACACCCCCTGCTCTTGTATTGCTTCCGTAGTTATCTTAGGCAGCCCCGGTAATCAAGACATCCGTATTCACCCACTAACGCCAAAGGAAATGAGCAGACTTTGCCTGCTCATTTCCTTTGAACTTCGGCGGCTTTGGCGCCTCCACCCTTTAATTTAAGATCCTCAGGCGAAATGATTCGCCCCGTGGCAAGGTTTTGTCTTACGGCAAAACGCTTGAACGCCGCACTTGCAGCGGTTCGCTCCCGCTCGCGGCGTAAAATCTTATTTGCATCATAACTCTATTTTTTATTGCCATCTGTTGATAAAAAAAATTTTATCGGTGGGCGGTTTTCTTTTGCCCGCATTTTCATTAGGCAGCATTTTTTAGACGGCAAATGTTCGCAACGAAATACTTGTGAATACTGAGGTTATCGGTCAATTCAGGATGAAAAGCGGTAACCAGCACGTTTTTTTGCTTTGCAGCAACTGTTTTTCCATCAACCCTTGCGAGTATCTCCACATCATCTGCTGCTTTGGTGATATATGGAGCACGTATAAATGTCATCGGCACTTTACCAACGCCCTGGAACTTTTCTTCGGTATGAAAGCTTCCGAGCTGTCTTCCGAAAGCGTTCCTTTTGATCACGATATCGATTGCTCCAAAATAATCTTTACTATCGTTTTCAATTTTCTTTGCCAGCAATATCATCCCTGCGCATGTGCCGAAAATCGGAACTCCGCTTTCAATCATTACTTTGATTGGCATAAAGATACCTGTTTCCAACAGGAGTTTTCCCATCACAGTACTCTCCCCGCCGGGTAGAATCAGCCCGTCGATCTTCCGGCCATTGAAATCAGCCAATTTTCTGATTTCAAAGCTTTCGATATCCAGCTTTTTCAGCGCGTTTATATGCTCGATAAAACCCCCCTGCAGGGCCAAAACGCCTATCATTATTTACCACGCTCCGCCATCAGAGTCTCTATTTCCTCTTCATTGATTCCTACCATTGCTTCGCCAAGGTCTTCGGATAATTCGGCAATAATTGTCGGGTCGTTATAATTTGTAACCGCTTTGACAATCGCCTGCGCTCTTTTGGCAGGATTACCTGACTTGAAAATTCCTGAACCGACGAATACCCCTTCTGCTCCGAGCTGCATCATAAGGGCTGCATCGGCTGGAGTAGCAATTCCTCCGGCAGCAAAATTCACAACCGGCAATTTACCGTTATCGTGTATGAATTTCGTCAGATCGTAAGGCACCTGAAGCGCTTTGGCCTCGTTATACAGCTCATCTTCGCGCATACCTTGAAGATTTCGAATTTGCCTGCTGATCAATCTCATATGTCTGACCGCCTGAACGACATCTCCGGTACCCGGCTCGCCTTTGGTGCGAATCATGGCCGCTCCCTCGGCTATTCTGCGGAACGCTTCTCCCAAATCCTTGGCGCCGCATACAAAAGGAACCTCAAATTTCGTTTTGTCTATATGGAATACGTCATCAGCCGGTGATAGGACCTCGCTCTCGTCGATATAGTCAATTTCAATAGCTTGCAGGATCTGAGCTTCAACAAAATGCCCGATTCTGACCTTCGCCATAACCGGAATTGAAACTGCCTGTTGAATCCCTTTTATCATTTTCGGGTCGCTCATTCTGGAAACGCCGCCCGCCGCTCTGATATCAGCGGGAATCCGCTCCAGCGCCATAACCGCACATGCTCCCGCTTCTTCCGCTATCCGCGCCTGCTCTGGAGTGGTGACATCCATAATGACCCCGCCTTTTAGCATTTGCGCAAGATTTTTGTTCAGTTCATAACGTTCACTCATTTTCTTTCTCCTTTACGTAACAGTTGAAGTTTTAAATACATTTGGTTATAGTAAATCATAAACTGGGTGTATTAAAAGTATCACCTTGTGATTAATTAACGGTATCAGTTTAAGGAGATAAAAATGAGCACCAACACTTTCAGACTCGATCCCCAGGCTGCTGAGCCGCTCTATGAGCAGATTTATCAATATATAAAGACGGAGATTACTAGCGAAAAATATATATACAATACCAAACTGCCATCAAAACGGCAGCTTTCAGCACATTTACATTGCAGCCTGAACACGGTGCAGGCTGCTTATGATCAGCTCATAGCCGAAGGATACATCACATCCAAGCCCAAAAGCGGATATTACGTCTGCAAACTCGACGGCATCATAAACATAAAAACGGAACCGGCCATCGCTGTGAGTCCAACCGGTTCCGAATTTAAATACCATTACGATTTTTCTTATCATGGCGTTGATCTCGATAGTTTTCCTTTTCCCACCTGGAGAAGAATAACCAAAAATGTCATCAATGAATATGACCAGGACTTACTGAAAGCAGGAAATCCGCAAGGCGATGCCAACTTGCGGTACAGTATTGCCGATTATTTGCACAATTCAAGAGGTGTCAACTGTTCGCCTGACCAAATCATAATCAGTTCCGGAACTGAATTTTTGTTTTTGCTTTTGATTCAGATTTTTAATAATGAAAAGGTATTT
>DATMYB010000142.1:0-3934 GCA_035561215.1 Syntrophomonas sp.
CGACAAATAATATGCGGACTTAGAGTTGACAGAGTACTAGCGCCATGGGGATTTATGATGCGGAGAAAGTGACGGGTACGGCAAAGCAGTAACAATAGGAGGCTACGTTTGACCCCAATTTTATAGCTTAAGATGATCAAACATGAATATTTTCCACGTGGAAAGTAGATGTAAATTTATGAATGCCCACGCCTTAACGCAGAACACAAAAATAAGGCTCATCTCAAGCCTTATTAAATGAATAATATTCGGAATAATCATGATGGTAGTCCCAAGGGGAGTCGAACCCCTGTCTCCGCCTTGAGAGGGCGGCGTCCTAGGCCTCTAGACGATGGGACCATAAAAATGGCAGCCGAACAAGGATTCGAACCCTGGCGAACTGATCCAGAGTCAGTCGTGCTACCACTACACCATTCGGCTGCACAGCGGGATTTGATCCGCGCAAAAATTATTATAATACAGGGTTCATATTATGTCAAAGGTTAAAGGCAGAGCTTAGTAAAAAAATAGCCGGCCTAAATAACCGATTTAAGGTAAAGCCCGGACAAAATCTTCCGCCTGGGTCAGACGTTCCGAGCACGTCTGCGCTCCCAGCAGTTCCATGATTTCAAACAGGCCGGGCGTATTGGTACGTCCTGATAAAGCCAGACGAGTAGGATGGATCAGGTCCGCGGCCTTGAGTCCCATTGATTCAGCGCGGTTACGCAAGGCTTGCTCGATGGGCGCAGCGACAAAAGGCTTGGTATCCATTAGTGATTGTACCGCCGCCAGTTTTTCCAAGCAATCGGGTTTGCGGAAATGCTTGGCCACCCCATTTTCATCATAATGGGAGGGAGTTTCGAAAAAGTATTCCGCCAGTTGAAACAGATCCTGTACGATTCTCATCCGGCTGCGCAGCAGATGAATAATTTTAATAAAATATTCCCGTCGGTCGGCAGCCAACCAACCGCGTTTACCAGCTTCAGCTTCCGTCAGGGCGTAGATTTCCTCGTCGGTTAACTCCGTTAAATAGTGCCCGTTCATCCAGGCCAACTTTTCGGTATCATAAATGGCGGCCCCTTTGGAAAAGTGATGCAAATCAAACCGCCGAATCATTTCTTCAATGCTCATCAGACCCAGATCATCGCCGGGGGACCAGCCCAGCAAAGCCAGATAGTTGACCAGAGCTTTGGGCAGATAGCCCTGATCCCGAAACTCCTGCACTGATGTGGCTCCGTGGCGTTTAGACAGCTTGCTGCGGTCGGGAGCCAGGATCATGGAAACATGGGAAAATTGCGGCGGGGTCAGTCCCAGTGCTTTATAAATCAGCAGTTGTTTGGGAGTGTTGGGCAAGTGTTCCTCGGCCCGGAGCACGTGGGTGATTTTCATACTGGCATCGTCCACTACCACGGCAAAATTGTAGGTCGGCCAGCCGTCGGATTTGGCGATAATAAAATCATCAAACAGTTCGTTTTGAAATTCCACTTGCCCGCGTACCAGATCATGTACCACGGTGGCGCCTCGTTCCGGCATTTTGAACCGCACCACTGGCTTTTCCCCTTGAGCCAGGCGCCGGGATACTTCCTCGGGGCTTAAATGACGGCAGACGCCGCGGTAGCGGTACCCATTCTGATCGTCATGAGCTGCTTCGCGCTGGCGCTGCAGATCTTCCGCAGAACAGAAACAATAGTAGGCCTGGCCGGTTTTCAGCAATTGCTGCAGATAAGATTGATAAATATCTAAACGCTCGCTTTGCCGGTAAGGCCCGTAAGGGCCGCCGATATCCGGCCCTTCATCCCAATCCAGTCCCAGCCACCTTAGTCCTTCGACGATACCCGCAGCCGATTCCGAGGTGGAACGACCCAGGTCGGTGTCTTCCAGGCGCAAAACAAAAGACCCACCCTGGCTGCGGGCCAGCAGCCAGTTGAACAAAGCGGTACGGGCGCCGCCGATATGTAATGTCCCCGTAGGGCTGGGGGCGAAACGTACTCTGATTTTTTCCATTGTATCATGCACTCCTTTGCAGGAAATAAAATGCGTGCAGCCGCATCGTATGAATTCGACATTACCTTTGTATATGGTAGCTTATCCGTTTGAATTTATCAAAAGTATTATCAACCAGGCAAGCCATGGGTTTATTCTATAAAAACAGAAGCGAGTTCCGATATCAACCCTCATAGAAATTTTGTTGCCCTATTTTTAATTTGCATCAACGAAGTTACCCGCCGGTTAAAATGCGGATATCTTCAGAACTCCAAGGTAAATAACATATTTCCAGCTAATAATGTGCACCAAGTGGATACTTTTTTCATATACATGATATAGCAAATATAATTGCCGACTTTATAGCGACTTACATATCAACCGGACAAGAGGATGAACCCAAACAGAGAGACAAGGGGAGGATACGGAGTGAATTACCGCAGAAAACAGAAGATAACCATAGTCGTTGTACTGATCCTTCTGATATCGTCCATGATATATATCGATTTTCGCGTCAAGGCCAGTCTGTTGGAATTAGCCCGCACCCAGGCAGAGAAAAGAACAATGGAGATCGTTACCCAAGCGGTTTTAGACAATGTGGTCAAAGGAACCGAGTATAAAGATGTCATTTATGTACACAAGGACGATCAGGGCCGAATTGTAATGCTGCAGGCCAATACCGTCATTCTTAATCAAATGATGGCGAAAACCACCAAAGCGGTATTGCAAGAATTCAAAAGTGCCGATAACGGCCAGATCAGCATACCTATGGGACAAATTACCAGTATCTCATTGCTGGCCGGCAGTGGACCGAGGTTTAAAGTTAAAGTAATTCCGGCCAATCAAATTTTCGTTGCGGTGGATGACAAATTTGAACAAGCCGGCATAAACCAAACCCGCCACCGCATTTACATGAAAGTGGAAACCAGGATAGTGATGGCCGTGCCCTTCATGAAAGAAGAGCTGAAAGTAGTTACGACCATACCTATGGCGGAAACGATCATCGTGGGAGAAGTACCGCAAACCTATGTCAATTTTAACGGTTCCTCCAATATGCTGTACCCCTTCATCAAAAACAACGAACCTTAAATTGAAGGGTAGGCGGCAATATAATCCGTCACCGACCGGTCGTACTGCCGCATAATCTCCATCAGCAAAGGATTACTGGCGGAAACAAAAACCATATCGTCCACCCGTCTGATGGGCATTACCTTGGGTGAGGTACCGGTGAGAAAGACCGCGTCCATTTTCGCCAAATCAGCCGGACGCAACTGCTTTTCTTCCAACCGGCATTTCTGCCGACAGATGATATCCAAAACCTTGCACCTGGTGATTCCCGGCAAAACCTGGTGCAGAGGCGCCGTGAATATGCAATCATCCTTGATCATGAAAATATTTGAACGGCTGCCTTCCGTTATGTACCCTTCGTTATCCAGCAACAATGCTTCAAATACCTGTTGTTTTTCAATTTCACGATTAACGCGATCTCTTAATCCCAAGTCCGCTATTTTGGCATTGGGATTACTACGCACCGCTTGGTAAGTTATAGTATCCACTCCCCGCAGATATACATCCGGGTGAGGATATTGAGATTCTATATAGAATGCGTAAAAATTTTGATCGCTGTTGGACGTCTTATCATCATATTGGAGTACCAATTTTATGTTCCCTTCCAGCCCGGAGGAAAACCCGATTAAAGTTTGCATCTGTTGCAGAATTTCATCAACGGATATAAAAAATTGTCGGTTGATAATCGCTGCCGATTGTTTGAACCGCTCCAGGTGATCCTCCATAAACAGCGGTACGTCGTTAATGATCCGTACCACTTCATATGCGGATTGTCCAGCAGTCATTAAATACGGGTCAAAAACAGCCGCCGGCAGCAGATGATTATTTTTGATAAAATAGTCGCCTTCAAGATGCTCCATAATTAATTGGCGGCAAATGCCGCCCGTTCACCTCTTTACTGATA
>DATMYB010000143.1:0-4225 GCA_035561215.1 Syntrophomonas sp.
TTTTAATCCCAGGTCAACTTTTCCAGAGCCAGATGATTACGATACCACGCATCATTCTGTAACAATACCTCCGGAGATCCGGTATTCTTTATTCTGCCGTTTTCCAGTATGACCACCGTATCGCTGGCTGACATGGCCGACAAGCGGTGCGAAATCGATAAAACTGTATAGGCCTGGCTGGCTTTGCGCAATACGGAAACAATTCTGTCCTCGGTTATAGAGTCTACATTGGCAGTAATCTCATCCAGCAATAAAATCGGTGGCTTGGTAACCACCGCCCGGGCAATGGCCAGCAATTGCTTCTGCCCCTGGGAGAAAAAAGAATTGGCGTGCACCGGGGTATCCAGCCCTTGTTCCAGGGTCTCAACGTATTCCCACATGCCCACAAACTCCAGCGCTTCCCGGATTTGACCGGGATTGATGCTGTCGTCTCCCAGACTTATCTGATCAGCCACCGTTCCCTCCACCAGATGGAAGCTCTGCTCCACATAACCGAACAGCTTGCGTTTTTCATGATGGGGAATACGGGTAACATCTACACCGTTCAGCGTAATTTTCCCTGCCTGGGGCTGCAGCAATCCCATGACCAGTTTGAACAAGGTGGACTTGCCCACGCCGGTGCGCCCCACAAACGTAACATGCGCAAAGGTCCCCAGCGACAAATTTATATCTTTTAAAATATCAGCTCCGGCTTCATACTGAAAACCAACCCCTTCAAATTTCAGGCTAACGGCCGCGCGATCAGGGATGATTTCCGCGGCGGTCAAATGCTCGTCTTTTTTTTCATCTTCCGGCTCATTGTAAAATTCATTGACTCTGCGTACCCCGGATATGGCCTGCTGAATGTTCTGCAATTCCATGCCCAGACTCTCCACCGGCTCAAACAGATTGGAAATTAATTCAATCGAGGCCGCCACCATCCCCAGCGATATTCCCGCTATACCTATTTTACCGGCAGACAGCAGCACGATACCGCTGATTACGATGGCCCGCAGAACCTGTATGATCGGGGAATACACGGCATCATAGAAATTTACCTTTTCCAGGGTTTTAAAATTATCCTGCAAATATCCGGTAAACTTTTGTTCCATATATTTTTCTTTGCCGAAGGATTTAATCATCATCATGTTGTTGAAGCTCTCGGCTATATGATTATTGACCTTGCCGGTCAGAACGCGGCTGACCATTTGCGCATCCAGCATGTGCATCTGAAAAAGCCGGGTAAGCCCATAAATGATCGGAAGAAACGCCAAAGTGATCAAACCCAGTTGGTAGCTGAACAGCCAAATTGAAATAACGATACCGATAATCTTGAAGCTGCTGACGAGCATCCCGATTACACCGTTGGTAAACAGAGCATTGATGGTTTCCGCATCGTTTATCATCCGGGAAACAACTACGCCGGATTCATGCTTGGAAAAGAAACCGGTTTTCATCCGGCCCAGTTTATACATCATCTCGCCACGAATTTCTCCGGTGATTTTTTGACCCAGGATCGTCAGCAGGGATTCCTTGAGAAAGTCAAAGATACCGATGAAAACCAACGTTCCCAGATACAAAGCGGCCCAGAGCATCAATCCGTCGCTGTTTTTCGGAACCAGATTATGGTCGACGATCAGTTTTAAAATCTGCGGGGGGATCAGAACGGCTAACACCACCCCCAATACAGCCACTATGAGCAAGGCGGTCAGGCTTTTATTTTGCCGGATGATTTTAGCCAGCGCCAGGCTGACGAGGTTATTATCCATTGCCTTCACCTGCCGATTGCTGCAGATTATATATGGCAGCGTAAAGCTCGGAATTTTCCAGCAGTTGGCGATGGGTTCCATACTCCGCCGTCCCGTCGCTGTGCAGCAGCACGATGCGGTCAGTACGGTTGAAGATGGCCAGCCGGTGGGAAATAACGATGATCAGACTTTCTCGGTAATGTACCCGCAGATTTTCAATGATTTTCTCCTCGGTTTGCATATCCACGGCGGCAAAGGGATCGTCTAAAATGATCAGCTCGGGTTTAAGCAAAATCGTTCTGGCCAGAGCGATCCGCGCCTGCTGCCCTCCGCTTAAACGGATGCCGCCGTTTCCCACCGGCGTATCAACCCCCTCCGGCATGGCCGCCAGATCTTCATCCAGGCATACATGGCGGAGAACCGCGGTTATGTCTTCCTTCCTGCCCAGGGTGATGTTATTGTAAATCGTATCTGACAGCAATTGGGGATCATGGCCCATATAGGCTATCCTCCGGCTGCGTTCTGGCGCGGAGTATTCCCGCAATTCCCTGCCATTGATGCGTATGTTGCCCCCATAAGGATACAGCCCCAGCAAAGCCTCTCCCAAGGCGGTCTTGCCGGCCGCCACCGGACCGGTCACGCCAATTATTTCACCGGTGCGGGCATGAAAACTGATATCGTCAAAAATGTCCTGATTGCTGCCGGGATAGCGGAAGTCCAAGTGTTCAACGATCAATTCAAGGTTTTGTCGCTCCCACTCCGGGGGGCGGACTTCGCTTTGATAGGTATGTAAAAAAGGCTTGATTCTTTGCCAGGAGATCTTCGATTTTTGCACCGAATTGAACAATTGGGCCGCTTTGCTGGCCTTAGTGGCTAAAGCCGCAAACATGACCATATAGGCGGAAAAGGTCCCGACAGTCCAACCACCGGCAATCACCCGTTCCCCGCCCATATAGATGACCGTAACCACCCCCAGCATGGCGATGACATTATATACCGGCTGCATAGCGTTCTCAAAAACGTTGGCTTTGATTGCTTTGTTCTGCAAATCATGCAATTCCTGTCGGTATTTATCGGCTGCCCGGTTCTCCAAGCCGTTAATCCGGTATAAAAGAGCATTGTCAACGTACTCCAGCGTCATCCCGGTAATCATACTGCTCTTGCGACGGTAGATGATCGAATATCTGTAGATAAGGTTTTTAAGTCTCTCAGCGACCAGCATGGCTACCGGTATGAAAAGGGCTCCCAACAAGGTGATGCTTACATCATAGTACAGCATGGCTGCGAAATAAGAGGCCATTAACACCCCGGTATCAAAAATCTCGGTGGTAAATTTGCGCATGCCTTCCACACACAAATCAACATCCGCCATGGTTTTGTTCATGAGGTCGCCGGCACTTTCCCCGGCCAACTCCGTATAGTCCTTGAAGATGATATTGTTATACACCATAAGCCGCATAGTGGCACTGGTTTTATTGGCAAAGCGCCGGGTATAAAAACGTTTCAGATAACGCACCAGTTGTATGGCCCCGATCAATAAAACAAAAATCAGGGTTAGCCTGGTTATGGTTGGCAGTCCTGAACCCCGCAGCAGCGCGTCCAACAGCCGGCCTTGATAAATCGGCGCCAAAATCGCAGCCACATTATAACCGATCCCGAAAATTACGATTGCCGCCACCACCGGTTTTTCTTTTTTCCAGTAGTTGATGATTCGGTTCGGCTGCTGCAGCGGCTCGATCATAGATTTCTTCATAGAAAACCACTTTCCTATATTTCTATCACTATTGTTGTTTGATTCCCCTGCAAAAAGCCTGATTTAATCATGTGGAATGTATAAACATGAAGGAGCACTTGGCGCTGAGCCTGGCGACGGAATGTTTATACATTCCACCAACGAATTATAAGTTTTTGCAGGGTAATCACTAACGAATTATTGATTTTGCAGTAGATTCATTATCAAGTTACCGTTTAAAACGCCGATCCAGGTCGCTGCGGCTGATCTCGATCATAGTCGGCCGGCCATGGGGGCAGCGTCCATAATCTTCTTCCTGTAGAAGATCGCCCACCAGCCGCTCCATTTCCGGTCGATTCAGGGACTGGCCGGCTTTTACTGCTTGTTTGCAAGCCATCATGCAAATCGCTTCGTTGTTTATGTCCGGAATGCGATTTTCTTCTATCATTTCCAATATTTCCGCCAGTAATTCGGCCTCATGCCCGTGAATGGGCGTCGGCGCGGAGCGAATGGCGATGCTGCCTGGGCTCAGAATATCAAAACTGATCCCCAGCGCGTCAAATACTTCCCGGTGGCTTTCCAGCATATCCATCTGGGCCGCGGATAAATCAACCCCCAGGGGAAAAGCCAGCACCTGCGCAGTTACGCCGGCATGTGCAATCTGACGACGCAAGCGGTTATACATGATACGTTCGTGGGCGGCATGCTGGTCGATCAGATACAGTTTCCCTTCCGCTTCCGCCAGCAGATAAGCATCGAAGCACTG
>DATMYB010000144.1:0-4505 GCA_035561215.1 Syntrophomonas sp.
GGATATGGCTGCTGTTTATTTCGAATAAAGAAAGCTTTTTAAGAAGGTGATTCCTGGGTTGCCAGTTCTCTTTATGGGTAATAAAACAGCTGAAGTATCCCTGAAAAATAGTAATCCGCCGGTTAAAAACGCTTAGCCAAGTCACTGGTAATTTGAATTGTCAGGATACACTGTTGGTCCAGGGCAACAGGAGTATTGCGTAAGGCATATTAAATTAATTTGACGGAAAGGGATGAACAGAATGCTACAAAGAAAAGCGGCAACAGAAAAACTTTTACTATTGGGTGTTGACGGGATGGATCCCAGCCTGACCAGTAAATATGTGGCACAGGGGAAACTGCCTAATATTAAAAAAATGCTCGAAAGGGGCGCCTCCGGCAAGGACCTGATCATGCTTGGCGGGCATCCGACAGTTACTCCCCCGATGTGGACTACATTGGCGACCGGTTGTTATGCCAATGTCCATGGAATTACGGGGTTCTGGCGGAGCCCTGATAACAAAACCAAGGATTATGTAGAGTATAATATGGATTCCCGGAATTGCACGGCTGAACCCCTTTGGAATGTTTTAGCCGACGCAGGCAAGAAAACGCTTGTTTGGCACTGGCCGGGGAGCGCTTGGCCTCCGACTTCGGATAACCCGAATCTGATGGTTGTCGACGGAACCTCACCCGGAAGTGTAGGGATGGCCACGGCTACAGTTGACGGAGAATTCTTTGTGGGCGCCAACATAGATATTCCGGAATTGACCTTTGCCCCCAGAGCAGCGACCAACTCTGTTGCCCCCTGCGTTGTGGAAAATCTTGATCTTGATGGAAACAAAGAAGCAGGTCTTGGCGATACGAGTATTGCCGAATCAGACATGGCGGCAGGTCTGCGCGTAATCGTTGTGAATGAGTCCATGCAAACAACTTCTATCACCGAAGCGCCCAGCGATGTGGTAAGATCACCGATCAAAGAGCCCAGTGGCTGGGAACACGCCCCTGAAGGCGCAAAAGAATTTTTCATTATGTATTCCAAAGGTTTAGTCCGCCGTCCCTGCTTAATTTTAAAAGGCGCCGACGGCAATTACAATCGCGTTGCTGTATATAAGAGCAAGAAGGACGCCGAACCGCTTGTCGTCCTGGAACCGGGTATTATGGCCAGAGAAGTTATCGATGAAGCAGTTAAAGCTGATGGCAAAAGGTACCGCGTCAACCGGAATATGAAGGTATTGTCAATCAAACCTGACGGCAGCCAAGTGAGCATGTGGGTATCCGCAGGCATGGATACAGAGAATGACAGCGTCTGGCATCCCAAGAGACTCTTCAAAGAAGTAACCGAAAATGTCGGCTACCCTACCCCGACCACGATGTTGGGCTGCCAGGATAAAACCATGATCACGGACTGCATGCTGGACAACTGGTACACAACAGCGGATTGGCAGGCGGCGTCTATTTTACATCTGATTGAAACGGAAAAATTAGACGTCATCTTCTCCCATTACCATGCTCCCGACCTGCAAAAGCATATGTTTATTAAGCATTTGGCGGAAAAAGACTTCAACAGATTGCCGCATGAAGATTACGAAAAATTTATCGAAGATATCTATCTGCAAATCGATTATTATCTTGGAAAGTTCATCCACCTGCTGGATGAAGGCTGGACGATTTCGGTCTTCTCAGACCATGCCCAGGTGGCTTCCAAGCATGACGTTCAATGGCTGGGTGAGCTCGGCGGCGTTAATGTGCGCTTAATGCAGGAGCTTGGATTTACCGTATTGAAGACCGATGAAAACGGAAACGAGCTGCCGGAAATCGATTGGTCGAAGACCCGCGCCATTGCTGTACGTGAAGAGCACATTTATATCAACCTCAAAGGCCGGGAACCCTATGGGATCGTTGATCCGGCTGACCAATACGAGCTGGAAGAAGAAATTATGACGGCTTTGTACGGATATAAGGACAAGAAGACAGGGCACCGTGTTGTATCAGTCGCTTTAAGGAACCGGGATTGCGTACTTCTCGGTCAAGGCGGCCCCCATGCCGGGGATATTTGCTACTGGCTGGCTGAAGGGTATAACTATGACCATGCCGACTGCTTGTCAACCACATTAGGAGAAGCCGATACCTCTGTTTCCCCGATATTCTTTATCGCAGGCAAAGGCGTCAAGCAAGGATTTGTCACGGACCGGATCATCCGCCAGGTTGACTTTGTCCCAACCCTGGCTGTTCTGACAGGAGTCAGAATGCCGGCACAGTGCGAAGGCGCTCCAGCTTATCAGATCTTGGAACAAGAATATTAATGATCTCAACAAAATGGAAACAGCAGTTAAACAGCAATAGAGCTTATTCTTTTTCAAGCAAGTAAATGAGTTTCAATAGAACACCAAAGTGCTTCATGCTTTATCATGAGGCACTGCGTGTTCTATTGAATTTTTCAATAACTAATTGAGGTGAAATGAATTATGAACTATTCCCATAACACGGAGAGCCGTATAGAATCCTTGAAAAAACGGAGCAAACGCTGTTTATGCAAATACTGCGGCAGTATGCTCTCTTTAAGAAGAATCATCTTCAATGACTTGGAAGCAGCCCGTCTGGAAATCATGTGTGAAGAGTGCGGGCGAATCGAATTTGGAGTAGAACCGGAAATATATGCCAGCGCCAAATATTTTGTCGAGGAGCTGGGCTTCAATGCTTACCCGGATATGGATTACAACGAGCGGACAAAGCAAAGATCTATCGCCAAAGTTTGTGAAATTATGACCTGGCAGGATAAAAATTTCGGCATTATTAATGAAGACGGCTTTCAGGTTCCCATAAAAATGAATCAAAATATCATGGGGGAATGTGTTGTTTTAAACGACGAAGATGTCAATAACTTTATAGAAAAAGAAGCCAAAGATTTTGATATCACCCAGGTCGAGGCTGTTGATCTGGTGAAGATTCTAAAAAGGTAAAGGTGGGTTTAATTTGAATGAGCCAATCATTTCGCTCAGAGAGCTATCCTATAAAGTAGGCAGCCGATACTTGGTTCAGGATATAAACTGGGATGTTTTCCCCGGGGAACACTGGGCCGTTTTTGGGATGAACGGAAGCGGTAAAACCACCTTGTTGACAATATTAGCCGGTTTCCGGCCATTGACCCATGGCTCCTTAAAAGTATTCGGACAACCCTATACCAATGAAAATGTCCTTGAGATTCGCCAACGTATAGGTCTGGTAAGTTCCTCGTTTTTTGACAGGTACTACTCCAAAGAATCCGCGCTGGATATCGTCTTATCCGGCAAGTTTGGGACTTTGGGCACCCGTTATGAAATCAGCGACGAAGATGTTATCAAAGCGAAAAAACTGCTGACAGAACTGCACCTCAAAGAAAAAATCGACCAATCGTTCGATATGATGTCCCGGGGGGAAAGGCAAAACGTCCTGATTGCTCGGGCGATGCTTAAGAACCCGGAAATATTAATTCTGGATGAGCCATGTACCGGTTTGGATGTCTACGCGCGTGAGCATCTCTTAAACACTGTCCGGGATTTAGCTGAGAATACGGATATCGCCATCGTTTATGTAACGCACTATACTGATGAAATCATTGATGTCTTTGACCGGTGTTTATTGCTGCGCAACGGCTATTGCTATAATCAAGGCCGGACAGAAGAAATATTTAACACGGAAAGCCTAAGCGATTTTTTGCGTTATCCGGTTAAAGTGTCCAAAGCCGCCGGTGAAAAAATAAATGTTAATATGGATATAAAATCAAATGTGCGTGATTTGATGCTGGGGAGTGAAATAAATGACCGCTAGAATGGATCAAATAAATATTGCTTACAGCGGCAGCGCCGTAAACAAAGATTTGCAGATCGCCGAGGATTTTTCGAAAATGGCGGAATTCGGGTATCTTGATAAAGAGTTCACCATGTATGGGGTAGCTTACCTGGGAACAGATGAGCAAATGAAATATCTTATCAGCAGTAAGCGGGATGAAATCTATCGATTTATGGAAATGAGCGCGTATCAGGGTGTGTGCCCGACCCCGGTAAGTTCTTATACTGAAATCTGCCCGGTTCCTTCAGGATATGAAGAAGATATAGCACTACAGGTAAAATTCCGCTTAGCTAAAAAACTCCAGCAAGAATATCAAAAACCTTTATTTGAAGCCCTGAGAGAATTCGCTGTGGTGGACGGCAATGACGCCGCCTATGAATTGCTGGTGAAGGAGCAGGAAAAGGTCGAGGATTTATGTGATCGGGATATCCTGCTGATATATGAAGGATTAGTTGATTTGGCATTTAAGAAAAAGCTTCTTAGCCTGCGAAGTTTACATGAATTCCATAGGTGGATAAATAAAATCAAAAAGCAAATGGAAGATGACTTGGTCGTCAATGATATCCAAGAGAAGACATTATACGGATATGTCTATCAAACGGAGGACGGGACGCTTAAATATGCAAGCAATGCTCAGTACGAAAGTATTTATGGTTTTGCGCTGGAGACAGAGGCTCAAGGTTATCAGATAAGTCC
>DATMYB010000145.1:0-5394 GCA_035561215.1 Syntrophomonas sp.
TGACACGTTCACATTTCGGCAAATGACTTGTCTGAATTTCCATCTGCTGCGTTGTCGTCGCTCACCATAGCTACGGCTATGCTTCGTTCCTCCGCCTTGCAGACTGAAAATTCATCCTGCGTCCTTTATCCAAAAGTGAACGTGTCAGTACACTAGTCTTCATCCGGTATATTATAATCTGCATCAAACACACCGTCATCGGCCTGGGCCTGATCCCCGGGGTTAGCCTTCTCGTATGCTTTGGCTGAAACGGCATAAATAGCATTGGTCAGGGCCTCGGTCTTAGCGGCTATATCATCCATGTCGCTGCCTTCCAGGGCTTTTTTCAAGTCTTCTTTGGCGTTTTCAATCGCAGCTTTATCGCTTTCATCCATTTGTTCCGCAAAGTCCTTGAGGGTTTTATCGGCCTGATAAAGCAAGCTGTCGGCCGCATTGCGGGTTTCGATATCTTTCAGGCGCTTTTCGTCTTCTTCGGCGTAAAGCTCGGCGTCTTTGACCATCCGATCGATATCCGTATCGCTCAGGCCGCTGTTGGCGGTGATGGTAATGCGTTGTTCCTTGTTGGTGGCCATATCTTTAGCGGTTACCGATACGATACCGTTAACATCGATATCGAATTTGACCTCGACCTGGGGTACGCCGCGAGGCGCCGGCGGAATGCCGGCCAACTGGAATCTGCCCAGGGTCACGTTATGTTCAGCCATCTTCCGTTCGCCCTGCAGCACATGAATATCAACCGAAGGTTGATTGTCGCTGGCGGTGGTGAATATCTGGCTCTTTTCCGTAGGGATGGTGGTATTGCGGTCGATTACCCGGGTAAATACTCCTCCCAGTGTCTCGATACCCAGAGACAGCGGCGTCACATCCAGCAGTACCACGTCGGTAATATCGCCGGTCAGCACTCCGCCTTGAATCGCAGCGCCGAGGCCAACCACTTCGTCCGGATTGATGCCTTTAAAAGGTTCTTTGCCCAGGAAACCCTTGACGGCGTCCTGCACTGCGGGAATACGGGTAGAACCGCCTACCAGAATGACTTTATCTATATCGGCGGGTTTCATATTGGCATCTTTCATGGCCTGTTTGAGCGGGCCCATGGTTTTGTCGACCAAATCGGCGGTCATATCGTTAAATTTGGCCCGGGTCAGGGTCCGTTCCAGATGCAGCGGACCTTCCTGGGTAGCGGTGATATAAGGTATGTTGATTTCGGTGCTCATCATACCGGACAGTTCGTGTTTGGCTTTTTCAGCCGCCTCTTTGAGACGATGGATGGCCATTTTATCGTTGTTCAGATCAATGCCGTTGGTGGTTTTAAATTCCTGTACCAGCCAGTTAATAATGCGGTCGTCAAAGTCGTCGCCGCCCAGACGGTTGTTGCCGCTGGTAGCCTTTACTTCAAAGGTTCCGTCGCCGATATCCAGAATGGACACGTCAAAGGTTCCCCCGCCCAGATCAAATACCATAATGGTCTGGTTCTCTTCCTTGTCGAGGCCATAGGCCAGCGCCGCAGCGGTAGGTTCATTTATGATCCGCAGCACTTCCATGCCGGCTATCTTGCCCGCGTCTTTGGTAGCCTGACGTTGGGCGTCGGTAAAATAAGCAGGTACGGTAATGACTGCCTGCATGATTTTTTCACCTAGGTAAGCTTCCGCATCGGTTTTAAGCTTTTGCAGAATCATAGCGGAAATTTCCTGCGGAGAATAGGTCTTACCCTCTATCGTAACTTTATAATCGGTTCCCATTTTTCTTTTAATCGAAGTTACGGTTCTTTCAGGATTGGTGATTGCCTGCCTTTTGGCCACCCGTCCTACCAGACGTTCACCGGATTTAGAAAAGCCAACCACGGAAGGAGTGGTTCTCTCTCCTTCGGCATTAGCGATAACAACCGCCTCGCCGCCTTCCATAACGGCAATTACTGAATTGGTCGTTCCCAGGTCAATTCCAACAACTCTTCCCATATTAAAGGACACCTCCACAAATTTATAAGATAAAATGAATCGATTATTTCCGGAAACGGCAGTTGGCCGGTTCCTAATTCTATGACAACAGCCGCCGGTTGGGCTGCAATCCGGTTATTTGCCGCTGACTTTGACCAGACTAGGCCTGATGACCCGATCATGCATAATATAACCCTTATTCAACTCTTCAATGATAGTATTTTCAGGATGCTCGTCGCTGCTAACTACCATCAGCGGTTCGTGATACTGGGGATCAAAGGGCTTACCTACACACTCTATTTCCCGTACTCCCTCCTGCCGCAACAGTTCCGTCAAATTTCTGGCGGTGATCTCCACGCCTTTTTTTAAACCCTCAAAATCTTTGGCAGCATTGGCTGCTTCCATTCCGCGATTCAAGTCATCGATGATGGGCAGCAGTTTTTTTATGATCGACAGCTGAGAGAATTTAAGATACTCTTCCTTTTCCCGCTGACTGCGTTTTTTTATATTGTCTGTTTCCGCCAAGCTTCTGAGATATTGATCGTAATATTTTTTAGCTTCCTCAGTTTTTACCTGCAGTTGCTCCTGCAGTATTTCTACTTCGCCTTTCTCCGCGAAGGTCTCTTTCGTTACATCCTCGGCCTGCTCGGCTGTGGCTTCCTCACCGGCAACGTTAATTGCTTCGTTTTTATTGATATCATCGTTGCTCATTTTCTATCACCTCTACTCAATATTAGGCATTTTAGCGGCATCCGATTCAGCCATTTTAATAATCGTGTTTATCTTCAAAATTGCCGCGGTTACGTCCGCAGCCGTCTGTATAGCATACATCTTTACCCAGGCCGGGTCAACGATTCCGGCCTCCATAAAATCATATATTTCTCCGCTGTCACAATCCATCCCCATGGCGCCTGAACCGGTCTTCATCTGAGCAGCGACGACTTCTTCAATTTTCTCCAGCGGATTAAAACCTGCATTTTGGGCAATACAATGGAATGGTTTCAGTAACGCTTCTTTTACGCATAAAACACCGTAGGAACTCATTCCCTTAAGTTCCCAAGCCAGTTCGTTCAAATGCTGGGCCGCCCAGATCTCGGCGGACCCGCCCCCCGGAACGATCCCTTTCAGCAGCGCTGCTTGTACGGCCGCGGCAGCGTCCCGGGCGATACGTTCTTTTTCCTCGGCCAGTTCTCCCGTAGCTGCTCCTATCAATATGGTGGCCGTACTTTCTCCTCCGCCGTTCAACAGCAGCGTATGTCCGGCTTTCTGGTCAACTTCCACTTTTTCGGCAAAGCCCAGATATTTCTGTAGCGCCGCCGGCTCTTTGTTAAGGGCACTGCGTTTGATTTTGCGGGCTCCGCAGCTTTTGGCGATTCTCTCCATCTCCAACCGTGAGACCCGTTGTATGGCCATGATGCCGGCATCGCTGAAAACCTGCTCAGCCATATCGTCGATGCCCCGGTCGGTAATCACAAGTTTTATACCCATCTCTATTATTTTGTCCAGATTGCGCAGATATTGTTCCTGATTGTGCAGATAATATTGGAAACCGTTCTCGGTGCCTCGCGCTTCACTGTCAACCTCTTCCGGCGCCAGGGCGTCATTCAGCAGCAATACGTTAACTTTTTCCAACGCTACGGGCATTTCTTGATTGAGGGGTTCCCGGTTGATCAGTACGCCGGTAAACACTTTACTTTCTACTGCTTCCCGGGCTACTACCGTATCGCTGAATTTAAAATCGGGAGCCAACAATTTGTCCAGACCTACGATTTTCGCTCCCTCTATAGCCAGGCGGGCGATTTCCGTTTCACCTCTTCCGGCGATGGTTGCCGCCTGCAGGAGGCGCTCATCATCCAGAGATGTTATGGCTGCACTCATTGACTTTATTACTTCCAGACAATGTTCGGTGCCGATATTGATTCCCTGGATCACTTTGGTGACCGGCACTCCTTTCAGAACCTGTTCGGCGCCCACCGAAATCATCGCCCCGGCCAGCAGGGTAGCGGTGGTGGTACCGTCGCCCACTTCAAGCTGCTGGGCTTGGGCGGCGTTGATAATCATGCGGGCGGCCGGGTGGGTTACTTCCATCAATTTCAAAATGGTGACTCCGTCATTGCTGATCACCACATCGCCGAACTTATCGACCATCATTATATCTAAGCCTTTGGGGCCGATCGTTCCTTCGATGGACTGCGCCAGAATGCGAGCAGCGTTAGCATTGCTTAACAAAGTCTGAAACTTCTGATCCACTTCGCCATTTACAAGGGTTTTATCCGTCATCCCTATTCTCCTGTTTACATTCGTTTTTTCAGCAGATCTTCAATAAAAGCACGCACAGAATCCAAGGTTCCGGCGGCTTTCCAGTATTCCATCCGCACCGGACCTATAAGTCCCATTCTTCCCATTTCTCCGCCGGTTTTGTAACCGGTAAAAACCAGGCTCATCTCCCGGATATCTTCGGATAAATTTTCCTTGCCTATGCGGTAATCCACATCCTGGGATATGCCTTCCGGCAAAATATCCTTAAACAAATCGTCTTCTTCAAGAATCGTGAGTATGCGTTTCAGCTTGTAAAGATCTTTAAACTCCGGTTCATTTAGTATATTCAACGCGCCGCTGATGAGAACTTTTTCTCCGCTGGATTTCTCCAGCAAATTATCGATGGCATCCAGCGCCTTGTCGATAACCTGCCGACGTCTTTGCAGATCTTCCCTCAACATCTGCAGCTGGCTGCGTTTGATCTCGGTCAATTTTTTTCCTTGGAAGACCCGATTGAATACCTCGGCTACCGATTGCAGATCAGTGGGGGCAATGCCTTTGGGCACATCGATTTTTCGGTGCAGCAAAAGACCGATATCAGTTACCACCAATACCAGCGCCTGCCCCTCTTGAATCGGGATTAAATGCAAATACTGAAACTGGGTCGACCTGACGGAAGGAACAATGATAAAGGAGGTATAATTACTTACCTGAGCCAGGAAGTTGCCTACTCCCTGCACAATGTCGCTCCAATCACGAATATTTTCATTTAATAGCTTCTCCAGAATTTCCATTTCCGCATCATTGAGATTCTCTTTTTCCATCATCCAGTCTACATAATACCGGAAACCCTTTTCTGATGGAATTCTCCCCGCTGAAGTATGGGGCTGCTCCAGATACCCCATTTCTTCCAGATCGGCCATTTCATTGCGCACCGTAGCCGCACTTATATTCAGCCCGTGCTTTTTGACGATCGCTCTCGATCCCACCGGTTCGGCTGTTTCTACATAATCCTTGATAATCGATTCCAGGATGCGTTTTTTTCTATCGTCCAGACTCACATTTTTCACCGCCCACTCTGTTAGCACTCCCATTCATTGAGTGCTAATTCGTGTTTATTAAAAAATATCACCAGTCCCAATCTTTGTCAAGACGTAATCACCGTAGTTACCTATATATCTTTTGATTCCACTGCAAAAAG
>DATMYB010000146.1:0-3693 GCA_035561215.1 Syntrophomonas sp.
CCAGTATTACTCACTCCTCCGCCTTCCCCTGCAAAAATTTTTCTCGCCAGATAAAATATACTTTTAGATGTTACAGACTACTAGAGTCAACCGCCGCTGCCTATGTACGGATATGTTAATCGGGAGGAGTGGGGAGGATTAAGAAGCGCAATGGGTTCATAATTGCCGCTGCCGTCTTGCTGTTAGCCCTGCTGGCCAGTGCCGGCAAAATTATGGAATACTACGAAAAGTCACAACTGGAAGCCGATGTCGAACTGCAGCAGGTCTTAAAAACCATGCCCCAGTTGGACAGTTTTCGATATAAATTAAATTCCGGGTTTACCGTCGATGGCCGGAAGGAGGTGATAAGCAGGGTAGAAGGCGAGACTGCGAAAGGTAATACGCATATAAAGGGGGAGATGGTGAACACTCCCGTCGATATTTATTATATCGAGGGAACCATTTATAATTTTGATTCATTTTCAAAAAAATGGTTGGTCATTGAAAGCGGAACCAGCAATTCAGGTGAACTGCTGATATCCGAACTGAATCCTTTGTCCAATTTCCAGTTCAAAGGGATAAAGGGAATTGAGAAAAAAGGATTTGCTAAAGTGGACGGTGTGGAATGTCTGATAGTAGCATGTAAACCGTCACTGCAGAATCAACTGTTGGAAAGCTTATGGAGCAACTTTGAATACCGTTTTTGGATTGACTATCAAAACCACGTAATAAAAAAGGCGGTCCTCACTGCCAACAACCAGCGTAACCAGAAAACCAACCTCACTATAACGGTTGAGTTTTATGACATCAACCAGAGTTTTGCCATAAAACCTCCAGCTCGGGATACCGACGCCAAAAAATAAACTGATTATGAAACCACCGACCGCCCCGCTGCCTGTCAAAAACGGCAGCGGGGTTTTATCATGCAAAAATGTGCGGTTATTCCTGAGAAGCGGAATAATCAAGCCGTCATTGTGGCAAATTATTGGCAAGATATTTCGGGTATGCTTTAAATTGCTTTCAGGTATTAAGCCTTGCATAAGACGATGGTAACAGGCGTGAGGAGGTAGTCTATGATTTTCGGGTTCATACCTATGGAGGGCGGGTACCGTATACCGATGCGGGTAGTCGGAGCCAATATCTATTTTGAGTGGCTGATTTATATTCTAATGCTGATACCCCTGGGGTTTTTCTTCTACGGGTTTTATCAAAGAGTAAAGGTATGGAGACTGGCCCAGGGCATAGAACATCGCAACGATCAGTTGGGAAAACGTATCGTTTCATGGCTGGTAAACAGTCTGGGACAGCTGCAACTGCTACGCAAGCCCCTGCCGGGGTGGATGCATTTCATGCTGTTCTGGGGATTCGTATTTCTTTTGATTGCCACCGCCGCTTTTGCTTCTTGGTCCAAGACCGGTTTTCCCAATATGACCGGCTGGTTATATACATTAATATCATGGCTGGCTGATGTAGGCGGATTTTTTGCCATGATCGGCGTGGTCGTGCTGTTTGGAATCAGATATTGGCGCAAGCCTGACCGGCTCAATGATACCAAATCGTCGGACGGCTGGATGCTGGTACTGATATTTGTGGTATTGCTGGGTGGATTTGTTGAGGAGGGACTGCGGCTGGCAGCCCAGATGCAGCTTTCTTCCCTGCCGGGACAATTGGATTACGAGCGGGTGGCATCGCCGGCAGGCTGGATGTTTGCTTCCTGGTTTACCGGTATGGAGCTTAAAGATATGTTATTTTGGCACCGGGTCAATTGGTGGGTGCATATGACCCTGGCTTTCCTCTTCATTGCCCTGGTTCCCTATTCCAAACTCTGGCACATATTCGCCGGTATGATCGGTCACTTCAGTCGTGACTTAAAACCCAGCGCCATTCGTATGGTTGATAATATTGAAGAGGCCGAACGTTTCGGGGTTGAAAATATCGAAGAGTTTACCTGGAAGGACCTGCTGGACCTGGATGCCTGTATTCGCTGCGGACGCTGCCAGGAAAACTGTCCTGCCTATTATACCGGCAAAACCTTGAATCCCAAAATCACCCTTATTCAGGCTATGAAGAAACACCTGGACGGCAAGGTTCCCAGCCTGCTCATCCAGCATCCGGCGGGGGATGAAGTGGCCATGACTTCGGCTGCCGAGGTGGAAGCAATAGATCCGGCCCAAGCCAGTCTCATCTACGACGTGGTCACCCCCGACGTATTGTGGGCGTGTACCAACTGCCGAGCTTGTATGGAGCATTGCCCGATGTTTATCGAACATCTGAACAAGATCACGGATATGCGGCGCAATCTGGTCATGTGGCAGGGGGACATGCCGGGAGAAGCCCAGAGCGCCTTTACCAATATGGAGAGAAATTATAACCCGTGGGGAGTGGGCTGGGCGTCCCGGGCCAACTGGATGGAAGAAAGAGGCGTGCGCAATAAGATCAACCTTTTGCCGGAAGACGGCCGGGATTTTGAATATCTGCTCTTTGCCGGCTGCGCGGTAGCCTTCGATGACCGCTACAAAAAAGTCGGCGAAGCCCTGGTAAAATTATTGGAAAGGGCGGAGGTGAGCTTTGCCTGCCTGGGCGCGGAGGAATGGTGCTGCGGGGACTCGGCCCGCCGGCTGGGCAACGAATATCTGTACCAGTCCCTGGCCCGCCATAATATCGAAACCTTCAACCGCTATGGCGTAAAGAAAATAATCTGTATCTGTCCCCATGGCTACAATTGTATAAAAAACGAATATCCGCAAATGGACGGAGTCTATGAAGTATACCACAGTTCCGAAATCCTGGCGAAGCTGATTGCGGAAGGACGATTGCAGCCACGGGATACTGCCGGGAGCCGGGTGGGCTATCACGACTCCTGCTTCCTGGGAAGGCATAACGGTATCTACGAGGAACCGCGCCGGGTCTTGCGGGCAGCCGGGGCTGAGGTAGTTGAAATTGACAAGTCCCGCCGTTTCGGTTTTTGCTGCGGCGCCGGTGGCGGCCGCATGTGGCTGGAAGAAACGGCGGTGGATGGCTTCAAACGAATCAATCAAAGCCGCACGGAGCAGCTCCTGCAGACTGACCCGCAGATCATTGCCTGCAATTGCCCGTTCTGTCTGACCATGCTGGGG
Source organism: Syntrophomonas sp. (assembly GCA_035561215.1). GTDB lineage: Bacteria > Bacillota > Syntrophomonadia > Syntrophomonadales > Syntrophomonadaceae > Syntrophomonas_B. The sequence goes on from DATMYB010000146.1 coordinate 3,096, forward strand.
GATGGGGTCAAGGACGCAGGACGAGAAGAACAGGTGCAGGTGATGGATATCTGCGAAATATTGTGGCACAGCGTGTAATAGGAATCAGCGTTCTTCCAGCAACTCTAGGCGCTCGCCGTCCGGGCCGCGGAAAAAGATTACGCGTTTATTAGCATTAATGCTTTTGGGGGAGTCGGTTTCAAATACCGCTCCCAACTCCTGCAAGCGCTGGATCTGACGGTCCAGATCCGCGACTTTGAAAGCCAGATGATTGATCACACCCGGGGCGGCTGAAGGCCGCCGCCCGGGATCATTATATTCCAGCAGTTCGATGGTCAATTGTCCGCAGGTCAGGTTGGCGACTTTCAATTCATCATTATGCCAGCGTTCGGATAAGGTGCAGCCGAGCGCGTCGCAATAAAAACGTTCCGATTTTGCGCAGTCATTGACAACCACGCCCAAATGATCAACAATCAAAACCATTACCTCCAGTACGATAATATAAGTAAAAAACAAAACTTTGGGCAAGCTATGCCGGTACGAAATCATTGGATTCACGGGTTGGAATACGACCGTGTTTGCCGGCGGGGTATATACTATTTCTTGCCGCAAATGGTTA
>DATMYB010000147.1:0-2042 GCA_035561215.1 Syntrophomonas sp.
TCAAAGGCTTCCAGTGAAATGTCCAGGGCTGATTTATCGCCGTCCTGGATGATCTCCGCCACTGCCCAGACGTTGGGCACTACGTTGCGGACAAAATATTTGGCAGACAGGATCTTGCCGATGTAGAACTGATAATCATAATGTTCGGGACCCACTTCCTGGGCTTTCCGGGCGGCCAACAGGGCCTGGTCCAAAAGACATCTGCCGGCATACAACTGGGAGGTAGCCGTCAAAATGCGCCGCGCGTATAAGGGCAGCATGCCGAAGTCCTTCTGGGCAAAATAGCCCCCGATGGCCATCTGCAACTGTCCGTAGGCATTTAAAGCCCTTTCCAGAATGGCAAATTCCTTGGTCAAAGTCAGATCCACCGTTGCGCTTTCCCCGGCTGCGGCCGCCTCGTCTGCGGCTTTGTTGGCAGCGCAAAAATCACGCATTTCCTGAATGAATTCTGCGAACACCGCTCCTTTGCCCATGGTCCATTTGCGCCCCACCAGATCCATAGCCTGGATGTAGTTGGTGCCTTCCCAGATCGAATAAATCTTAACGTCTCTGGCAATTTGTGCAACCGGATATTCCTCACAGTAACCGTAGCCGCCGTAAGCTTGGATCGCTTCCCCGATCAGCCACCAGGCCTCGTCGCTGGGATACGCTTTGCACAGCGGCGTAGTGACCTCAATCAAGTTATTTGCCTTTTTGCGCTTTTCCGGGTCGGCATCACAGTAACGCACGTCGAAGGCAAAGTAAGTTCTGTACATCATGGCCCGCATGGCTTCCATATGAGCTTTGCCCATCAGCAAAGTCCGACGGATATCTTCGTGCTTGATAATGTTGACCCGGTCGCCTTTGGGGTCGGTCATTAAGCGTCCCTGAATCCTCTCCTGACAATAATCCCGCGCGTTGTAAAACGCGTTGACGATACAGGCCAGCGCCGAATGGCCGGTCTCCATACGGGCCCCGTTCATCATCTCGAACATCTGCGCCATGCCTTCGCCCATACCGTCGTTTTCCAACGGATTTTTCCCCAGCAGCCAGCCGCGGCAGTTGCCGTTCTCGCCCATGCTTAAGGAAGCGGTGACCGAGCCGTACTGGCCCATCTTATGTTCTATGCCGGTGGTCTGCACATCGTTGTCCGACAGACTACCGTCCTCGTTGACCCAGTATTTGGGGACGATAAACAAAGATATTCCCTTGGTGCCTTTTTGCGCACCTTCGATTTTCGCCAGATACAGGTGAATTATGTTTTCAGTAAAGTCGTTGTCGCCGCCGGTGATAAAAATCTTGCTGCCTTTGATTTTAAAAATACGGGGATGCTCAGTGGGATAAGCTTTGGAAAGGATATCGCCCACGTCGGATCCGGCGGTAGACTCGGTCAAACACATGGTCCCCGACCAGGTGCCGTCCATCATTTTGGGCAAAAACATCTCTTTCAGCTCCGGCGTCGCAAAGTCCTGGATCAGCTCGGCCGCGCCGGTGGTGAGGATGATATAAGGAAGAAAGGTCGGATTGGCAGCCAGGAACAATTCCCACACCGCCGATTTCAAAACCTGGGGCAATACCATGGCCCCTTCCGTTTCGTCGATGTTGCTGGTTCCCCAGCCTTCCGACTGAAGCTTGTAAAATAACGACCCAAATGTGGGCGGAGTAGTGACCTTGCCGTTATCATACCGGCAGGGATTGGCGTTTCCATCCTCATTGCTGGGTTCTATCAATTCCTTGGCCATTTTCAGGCACGGGTCCAAAACCGCATCTACATCTTCCTTGGTATAATAATCGGAAAAACGGGGATAGGCAAAAATCTCCTCCGTAGGCAGCCACTCTTTTAAAATAAATTTTAGATCCCGCGTATTCTTATACGCAAAATTGGCTGACACCTGCACACCTCCTCAGATATCTAACTTTGTTCATGCTAACCCCGGTGTGTATAGTTCATTTATTTTTCTCTCCCGCAACGCCTCCTCTCGCATCATAAACGCCCTGGTGAGTTCCATTTATTGTAAGCCAAATTGGCTTATCCTTCTTTTCGCTAGGTCATAGGGTAATTC
>DATMYB010000148.1:0-2093 GCA_035561215.1 Syntrophomonas sp.
TAATATGTCATTTAGATAGCTTCCTTTCGCCCAATCCGCGGCCGATAAGCAATTTTTCAGATATCACCGACTGCCAAGAAATGGCCTTGGCACAACACCGGCTTCATTGCCGGCAATATGCAATATAATGCCAAACTGTCCTGTTCAATTATTTCTATACCGGCGGCCGGGTATCCTGCCCGGCGGCAGAAATCGTATCCGCTTCCGAACTGCTTGTCCCGTTAAAAATTCAGGTTTTCCAGGAATTTCTCCTGAAAATTCGGCTGATTGGCCAGTTCCACATGTTGTACCTTTTGTTTGATTTGATCGGCAGCCGCCCTGCCGGCAGCCGAAATCAAGGTTATCATGGCGCCTTCCGCGGCGGCGTTGCCGATATTTTTTATCCGCTCGGCTTTCACTTCCGGAAGCAATCCTATCTTGATCAAATTCTCCGCATCCAGATAACTGCCAAAAGCTCCGGCCAGATATATTCGCTCCAGTTGGGCGGGTTGCAGGCGGGCCTTTTTCAGTAAGGCGTCAATGGCGGTTCTGATGGCCCCTTTGGCCAACTGCAGTTGGCGGACATCTTCCTGGGTGAAGGTCAGCGGCGCTATGGCGCTGGCTTCGTTCCCCTCCGGCAGAATTATTTCTTGCCCGTTTTTTCCTGTTCTTACCCTAAAATACTCTTCCGCCCGGGCGGTAAATATACCGTTGCGGTTAATACACCCGCTTTCTAGCAAAACCGCCAACAGATCCACCGCGCCGGAGCCGCAGATGCCTTTGGGAGCCGTTCCGCCGATAACTTGGTATTCCAGGCTGAGACCATTGAGCCGGAACCTCTCTATGGCCCCCACCCCCGCCCGCATGCCGCAGCTGAGGGCGCCGCCTTCCAAGGCCGGACCCGCCGCAGCTGAACTGACCCAAATCTCCCCCTGGCTGCAAACCGCAATTTCACTGTTGGTGCCAATGTCGCACAGCAGAAAGGAGGAATTGAAACTATTTTGTAAAGTGATCAGGCATGCGGTCAGGTCGGCGCCGACGAACCCCCCCAGTTGCGGCGGTATCATCAACCGCGCCAGGGAATTGACTTTCAGTTGCAACTGCGCCGCGCCAATTTCCAGGGAAGCTGCAAATAAACCGCCGAAGGGGGCGGCATTAAACCCTTCCGTAGACAAGCCCGTAAAAAAGTGCAGCATCACCGGATTGCCCACTGCGGACAGTTTATATATCCTGTCGGCGGACAAGCCGGTTTGGCTGCACATATCATCGATCATGGCGTTGACGTTATTGATCATAATCGTATGCAGGGAAAAAGCCCCGTCTTCGTGTTCCTGGGCATAGGCCAAGCGGGCCACCATATCCTGGCCATAGATCCTCTGCATGTTGCTTTGGGAAGCAGTGGCCATCACTTCCCCGCTTTCCAGATCCAGCAGCGCCCCGAACAGGCTGGTGGTGCCCAGATCAAGGGCCACCCCTAAAGCCGCATTTTTATTCCGCTCTATCTGGTGCACACAACCATCTATTATGAGTGCATGGAGCTCCAGGGTGGGACGTCCCGGCCGATCCAGCTTATGCAATGCGTTGAGGTTGTCCAGACCCAGCTCCAGCCTATAACCCGGCAGAGCATCTTGCATGCGGTCATACAAAGGCAGGTTGGCGTCCGGCTGACGGCCGGGAATGAAGAAAGACTTGTATTCCACCCCGCTGGAGGTGTGTTTTTCCGACTTGTACCTGGTGATCTTCTTTTTCACGGCAGGTTCCGTCGCCATCAAGTCCAAATGGACCACGGCATCGTCATAAATCGTGCAATAACAGGCCAGCCGCTCCCCGCTGCGGATTTCTTCCGGCATGAGGAATTGCTGCTCGTTTTCTTCCAAAGGACTGACGCCGCCTTTAGCGCGTACTTTGCATTTGCCGCAAGTCTTTTTGCCGCCACAGGAGCCACCCGCTTCCAGCCCTGCCATCTCCAGCACCTGCTGGATGGTCTTCCCCGGCAAGGTCCAGTAAACAGCGGCCTCTCCGTCCGCCTGCACGATTTTTACTTTGATCTGCTCCGTCATTTCTTCACCTGCACAGTACGCATTTGCGCATTTTGATCGATATTATGAATATAG
>DATMYB010000149.1:0-4432 GCA_035561215.1 Syntrophomonas sp.
GGGTAATTCATCAGGAGTAAGAATATCTTTAGTGGATATAACCATTATTCTTTCAATGAGATTTTCTAATTCCCGGACATTACCCGGCCAATTATAACGAAAAAATAATTCAATGACCTCCTGGGTAAATTTTTTATTTAATTTATGTTTACGATTAAATATCTCAACAAAGTGATTTACCAAGGGAGGGATGTCATCTTTCCGTTCCCGCAGAGGAGGGACGTGGATAGGGACCACGTTTAAACGATAGTAAAGGTCTTCCCGGAATAATTTCTTCTCTACCATGTCCAGCAGATTACGATTCGTTCCAGTCACAATGCGGACATCAATCGGAATTGACTTGGTTCCTCCTACCCTGGTGATCTCGCGGTTCTGCAAGACCCGTAATAGTTTGACCTGTAAATTATAAGGCAGATCCCCGATTTCATCCAAGAACAGGGTGCCGCCATTGGCAAGTTGAAAAAATCCCGGTTTGCCTTTCTCTTTGGCGCCGGTAAAAGCCCCCTGTTCATAGCCGAAAAGTTCTGATTCAAGTAAATTTTCCGGGATGGCGCCGCAGTTGACCTTAATATACGATCCGTCTTTTCTGATACTGTTATTATGAATGGTCTCCGCAATAAGTTCTTTACCTGTGCCTGATTCTCCCGTAATTAAGATCGTGGAATCGAAACGGGACAGTCTGAAAACCGTATCCAGGAAATCCTTCATGATCTGGGAATTGCCTATTATTTTTTTGGCGCCGGAGTACTGCAGGCGTAATGTACGCAATTGATTCTCATAATGCTTGCTGAGATTTTCGACTTCTTCCAATTTCTTTTTCAGTAAGTTTAATTCCGTTATATCACGGATATTACATACTACCCGGGTTATTTTTCCTGACTCGTCAAAGATGGGGTTGCCGGTGGCTAAGGTGGTGCGGCCCGTTCTCATCTGCTGGTTAATGGTGACCGCTTCTTTTCTGTCCAGCACCAATGCCGTCACCGACTCGGATACGATCCCCTCTTTTTCTATATCCCGAACATTTTTCCCTAAAAACTCACTCGCTTCTAAGCCGGTAATTCTTTCATAAGCCTGGTTTAAGCGCAATGTAAGCCCGCTGCCATCCGCTATGTATAAACCGTCAAAAGATGAATCAATGATTGCATCCAGTTCCCGATTTAATTCTTTAAAATGTTCCAATTCCCGAGATACCGTTTCTATCTCCGAAACATCCTGTAAAACAGCTACGGCGCCTACGATTACCCCGCTCTTTTTTATAGGCGAGCGGTTGGAAAGAAACAAACGCCCATTAAGCTCGACTTTCTTTAACGGTTCGGCGATACCGCTTGCAATGACACTCATAAGATCGCTGGTCGGCAGCACTTCATCTATTTTTTTGCCGACTACTGCTTCGGCTTTAACGCCCAGCATTTCTTCTGCCATGGCATTCCAAACCTTTATCTTGCCTGCCTCATTAATGGAAATAATCACATTATGGGCGGAATTAATAATCGTATCCAGTTCCAGCGCAATATTCTGATAGGAATAAAAAAAAGCTTTCGCAATATCGCCTCGAGTGGCTATGCCTACTACACGGCCATTTTTATCAACAACCGGGAGGCGGGGTACATAAGGATGTATGGCCTCATCAAACTCGTCATCCGCAAACCCGGTGTGGACTTCTCGGGTCATCAAGGCTTCAATTTTGGTATCCAAACCCATGTTGTTATTAATGGCCCGATAAATATGACTTTTGGTGAAAATACCGATCAACTTGCTGTTCCGGTCCACTATCGGAGCACCATCGAATTGATTGTCAATAAAGATGTTTAAAGCCTCGCCAACCGTCTGATCAGGACTCAAAGTCATAGGATTGGATGTCATAATATCCCTGACCTTCATTCGTTCCACCCCCTCGAATTCAATCTATCACAGATGAAAATAAGCTACAATTTATTTATAACATATGAAGATACAATTCACTTATTAATGGGTGCGCTTTCGTTGCAAAACCTCGTTTAGTAGTCTGTAACATCTAAAAACATATTTTATCCGGCGGGAAAAATTCTCGCCGAGCGGCGAGGGAGGGGAAGGGGCCGTCGCTCATAATACTGGACGTATTGCGATCGACGACAACACAGCCCTAAGCCTCGCATAGCGAGGATTTAGCCGGCGGGAATTATAGCTTTAGGTGTTACAGACTACTAGATACATAAATATGCGTCCAAGCAGCGTTGTTATTCCTTGCAACCGTTATTGCCCATGATTTGCCGCTAAGCCAAACTCCCCCCACCGTTCACTGACACAGAGCACGGGGACGGCCTTTTGCTTTCCTTCAGTGGATCAAACAAAAAGAACGTCCCCGTGTTGGATTATGGGCCTTCCCCACCGTTCACCGGCAATGAGAGGATAGCGGTGCGCAGCTCGCTGATGGCGGCGGTCAGGGATTCCATGCGCTGTTCCATCCGGACCAGCAGCCAGGCGGCCACAGCGATAGGAAATCCCATATTGGCAATCATGGTTAGGATCTCGTCCATTATCACCCCTCCTTCCAAAAAGACCGGACCCCGGGCGTGCCGTGGATCCGGTCAGACAATATTCAATTAGGACAATACGATTTCATCTTTAGTGGTAGTAAGGACCTGCGCTCTGATCCTGCCGGTCAGATTGCCGCCGCTGCCACGAAAGATGTTCTTCGCGACAATCGCATCCATTGCTGCCGACACTTCGGCGCCGCTCAAGGACTCTTTGGCATCGGTAACCCGCATGGTCTTGGATGAACCCAGTTCGGTGCTGAATACCATTTCCAAAACTTTGGCCATAGACGGTTCCCCTCCTTTCCTCAAAATTTAAACGATCGTTGACCTACTCGGCTTCGATCTCGTACACCTGGGTGCGGTTGACAGCCGTCAGGGCCCTGGTTTGCAGCCCGGCCAGCGCCACCGCCGCGTCGTAAACGTCCTGATCGGCGGCATCAGTCTTCAAATCAGCATATCTGCGGGTAAGATTGCCGCTGCCATCATCTTTGGCGACCAGGATGAGCAGGTTGCTGCTCAGCGGAGTCGTGTTTACAGCCATTGCTTCCACTCCTTTCCTTTGATAGTAGCCTCGCGTTCCGGGTTCTCGCGTCCCATTCCGTCCGGCCCTGTCATTATCATAGAAAAACATCGCCCACGATGCGAAAGTGCGCCTTTTGCTGTTAGCACGCAGATTTATCGAGGAAAATAAAAACATCGGTCCCGGCAAGTGCAGAAAATGATTTGTCGGACCCAAACAGCCCGGACAATCGATTTATACCAATAAAAAACAACCAGTGGCAGGGGGACGATCCCCGTGCTTGTGCTCGACCCCCGTGCTTCCGCGAAAAAGCAAATTCAATCGCGTTGAATGTATAAACATGGAGGAGCACTTGGCGCTGAGCCTGGCGACGGAATGTTTGTACATTCAACTAAGGAATCATAACTTCTGGAAGAAAGACGGTTCTTTTGCTTCCTTCTGCTTCAGCAGAAGCGTCGTACCGGAGCATGGTGACGGTTCTTAACTTGCCCACCCTCTGCCCATTTGCTTTTTTACTAAACGATCATCGGCTAAAGCGGTCGGATTTATTTCCAACCGACCGTCGGCTGAAAGATATATCCGCACTGGAAGTGCACGGTTTTCGTCTAGCGGGCTAAAGCTGTGTAGGGAAAATAAAAAAAACAATCGGACAGACTATAAATAAATCCATCCGATTGCAAAATTTTATGATTCACCGCCTATAAAGCATAAACTGAGCCCGTGCCGGCCAGGGCATTATCTGCCACGGCCTTCGGATTAGCCATACCGGCTTTCCCCTTCGGCGGCGATCATTTCTTCTATATGAATGAGCCGCCGCTCCAGCACCCGGAACATTTGATGAACATGGAGCACCGCCCCTACCATCATTTTCTCCTGGGGATCGGCGCCCTTCTCCTGCCGCAGCATCTCCAGCAGCTTGCACCCCATAGTACGGCATTGCTCTACTGTGGCGCGGCTGCTCAGGATCTCGATTTCCCGGCCGTCCAGCAACCGCAGCCGGCAGCCGCGGCTGCCGCAGGCCGATGCCTCTTCCATGCAGCGTACGTCCACGTAACCGTAGACCGCATCCCGTTCCGCCAGAGCCCGGCGCATTTTGAGCGGTACGAAGACCCGCTCCGGCCCCAGATAAAAAGGCATCATCCCCTGCCGCTGCAGAGCCGTCTCCAGTTGGCTGCGCTGGGCTCCCATATCCACCGCGTAGATCCGCGCCAGGGCAGCCAGCACCGCCCGCAGGCCGCGGGGGTCCACCGCTTCTCCCTGCCGCAGGTAAATCAGCGTCGCATTCCCCGTATCCGTATAGACAGGCCGCAGGCCGACAATTTCATCCTTGATCTTCTCCAACTGCACCTTCATAGTCTCCTCCCCCTTCTTCTGATACACATACAAATAACAATGC
>DATMYB010000150.1:0-2568 GCA_035561215.1 Syntrophomonas sp.
GAATAATCTTTTTCCGCATGCATCTCCAAGCCTAAATCAGCTTATCGGTGTTCTATCCATTATTTTCGACGGTTCTTCTTATGCCGAATTAGTCAGGCAGATCAATAATACCCGGCGAGAAAGCATTGTTAGAAAAGTTGATTTAGAAAGCTCCATGGAAGAATTGATTTTAAGGTTGTGCCGGAATTTGGAACGTCATAAGCGAATGGACTTAGCCAATCGCCTATTATCGTCCGGTATGTCTCAACGGAGAGTATCCGAGCTTACCGGGATATCGCGCGATACATTGCGCAGGTATTCGCGGGAACAATCCAGTAGTCAGGTAAAACAGGGGAGGGTTGATAATGGCAAGGGAGAATAACTTCTTATTAGGCTATGGTGAAAGACTGACAACCAACGTCGATGTTAAAACTACCAGGGGTCCCAAGAATCCACCTTACGGTTTTCTCGCAGCCCGCAGACATATTTCGGATGGGCTCAAGTCGGCAGTAGTAAGCTTTGAGCAACTGCCTGATACAGCCTGTCCTGACGACCTGGTAACTGCCGTGGTTACCATGCACCCCCGCTATATATCCAAAAGCGATTTCCCTACCGAGTTGTTGGATGAAGTAGGTCTGAAGCCGGTTGGGGGACGTTCCAAACGAATAAAACCGCGTCAATGGGGTATAAAGAAGCCGCCCGAGGATGCCTTAACCGATGAAATACTGGTTATGGGAACCAGGAATGATTTCTCGTCATGGGCCCGTTCTATCCCTAAATGGAATGAAACGCATCGAGGTTCCGGGCATTTGACACACATAGAAGAATTATCCGCGTTTATGGCAAACGCCAAGATCCAAAAACTACCCGATGAATCAAAGGAAGTCCTGTTGGAAGTGGTTTTACATGATTGTACAGAAGGCATTATTGATTATTTCGACACTTATGCTAAAACCTGTGACGCTCAGCTGGTCAAAAAGCATTTAAAATTTATCAAAGGCCTGGCTTTTGTTCCGGTACATACAACAAGCAATAAAATAAACCAATTGGCTGACTTTTCGTTTATCAGAGTGGTGCGGGCTATGCCGACCATGCGTCCCCTGCAACCTGCCCTTTTACGAAAGAATAAATTTTTTCCGGTAACCCTGCCGCAGCAGGCAGGCATTAATCCTAAAATCCGGGTAGCGATTTTTGATGGCGGGATTCCCCCCAACAGTCCGGTTGCACCTTGGGTGAGAGTGGTTGAGCCTGGTAATCTGGGACCGCCTTTACCTGAATATCAACAACACGGTTTGGCAGTAACATCGGCCTTTCTGTTTGGGCCCCTGGAGCCTGGCCAACAAGCTCTGCGGCCACTTTGCCATGTTGATCATATCAGGGTTTTAGATAACGCCACAGGGAAAAACGGCGATTACGAGTACTACGATGTTCTGGATAGAATACTGGAAAAATTAGATGACAAAAAAACGGTCTATGATTTTGTTAATATCAGTTTAGGTCCCGACATTCCGGTTGACGACGATGAAGTGACGCGCTGGACAGCTTCCTTGGATCAGCGCTTCGCGGGCGGAAAAAGCTTGACCACCATAGCTGCCGGCAATTCCGGCCACTTGGATTCCACCAGCGGTTTGAATCGCATTCAGCCCCCTTCCGATGCAGTAAATGTGCTGTCGGTTGGAGCCTGTAACAACTTGGATTTAACAAACTGGGCCCCTGCCGATTACAGCTGCAGGGGTCCCGGTCGCTGCCCTGGTATAGTAAAACCTGACGGAGTCATATTTGGAGGCAGTTCGGCCCAACCGTTCATGGCCCTTACGCCAGGCGTAAAGCCGCTGGCGGTAGAGATCCAGGGAACCAGTTTCGCATCTCCTTACGCATTACGCTCAGCTTTATCGATACCAGTGCAGCTCGGAAGTGTTTTCAATCCGCTGGCTATTCATGCCCTGCTCGTTCACCGGGCCGATCAAGGCCCTTATGATTTATCCGAAGTTGGATGGGGCCGTTTTGAGAACGATTATGACCGTCTGATAACCTGTGACGATGATGAAGCTTTGGTTATTTTCCAGGGAAAAATGCCGGTGGGAGATTATTTGCGGGCTCCCGTCCCCTTGCCTGAAGGCGAATTAAAGGGAATGATCAATATCACAGCCACCCTGGTAATTTCACCAGAGGTAGATCCTAGCTTTCCCAACGCCTATACCAGGACGGGCCTAGATATAGTCTTTCGCCCTAATTCGAAAAGGTTCAAACCCGGACCGGATGGTAAGATACCTCAGCATCCCGATACCAGATCTTTTTTCAGCCATAAAAATATTTTCGGCGTGGCTGAATTTGAATTACGCGGAGAGGGCCACAAATGGGAACCATGTCTAAAAGCAACTCGGCAGTTTCGATCTACCAGCCTTAAGGAACCCTGTTTTGACATTTATTATCATCATCGTTCCGAAGGCAAGAAAGCGAATAAGCCCAAGCCTATTCCATATGCTCTGGTTGTCAGTGCCCAGGCTCCTAAAATACCGAACTTTTATGATAAGGTGGTCAGAACCTATTCAAATATCTTAGTCCCCATTAGACCCCAAACTCGTATTC
>DATMYB010000151.1:0-3056 GCA_035561215.1 Syntrophomonas sp.
ATTAAAAAGGAGGGAGGTGCGATTTTCCTATGATTAAGTTTGAAAACGTCAGCAAAAAGTATGGCGACGGTCCGGAGGTTGTGAAATCTCTTAATTTGGAAATAAACAAAGGCGAGTTGCTGGTATTCATCGGCCCCAGTGGCTGCGGAAAGACGACGACAATGAAGATGATCAACCGCCTCATTACCCATTCAGAAGGTAGAATCACCATTAACGGCGAGGATATCGACAATCTTGATCCGGTATTGCTGCGCCGCAATATAGGTTATGTAATTCAGCAGATCGGTTTGTTTCCCCACTATACCATCGAGGAAAACATCGCCTTGATTCCCAAACTCAAGCAATGGAAAGAGCCTGAAATCAAGGACCGTGTCCAGCAATTGATGGATGTGGTCGGGTTAAATCCGGATGTGTTTGCTCAGCGTTATCCCAAGGAGCTCTCAGGCGGTCAGCAGCAGCGGGTCGGAGTTGCCCGGGCGTTGGCAGCCAACCCCGACATTATACTGATGGATGAACCTTTTGGCGCACTGGATCCTATTACCCGGGAACAACTTCAAGATGAACTGCTCCGTATTCAATCCGAAATGCATAAAACCATCGTTTTTGTAACCCATGATATGGACGAGGCACTCAAATTGGGCGACAGAATAGCCATAATGAGGGAAGGCGAGCTTTTGCAGTTGGATACGCCGGACCAATTACTCAGTAATCCTTCCCATGGATTCGTTGAGGATTTCATTGGTAAGAAACGAATTTATCAAAATCCCGACTACATTCCTGTAACCGATATAATGCGTGAAAACCCCGCCTTAACCCTGCCTTCCAGAACGCCCGCCGTAGCTATAGACTTCATGCGTCAGCGCAAGACCGACACATTGATTATCGGCAACGAGACCGGGAAATTACTCGGCATTGTATCCGGATATACGCTGCAGGCCAGTAAAGATAATGTCCAAACCATAGCGGAAATAATGCAGCCGCTGGAAACAGTTCTTGAAAATACGGCAACGGCAAAAGATGCTTTAAAAATGATTGCCAACGCAGCTTACGGGGTTATCCCTGTCGTTGATGAAGGCAAAAAGGTTATTGGAGTCGTTACCCGCGGCTCACTGTTAAGCTTTTTTGCCAACCAGTGGTCTGAAGAAAGGGGGGATCAAAGTTGAGAAGCGAATCCCTTTGGACCCAGATATTGTATCAGCTTAATATGCGCTGGCCCGATTTGCTGCAGGCATTGCTGCAGCATATGGAGCTCGTGTTTATTTCCATGTTGATCGCTATTGCTATAGGTATCCCCCTTGGTATTCTCATTACGCGAGTAAAGCGACTTGAAACTCCCATCCTGGGCATCGCCGGCATATTGCAAACCATTCCGAGCCTGGCCCTGCTGGGTTTCATGATACCTCTATTCGGAATAGGAATCAAAACCGCCGTAGCAGCTTTGTTCCTTTATTCGCTTCTGCCCATCATACGCAATACTTTTACCGGCATTAAGGATGTGGATCAGGCCACCCTGGAAGCTGCCAAAGGAATGGGAATGACGAATTTTCAGATTCTCTTCAAGGTTCAGTTGCCCCTTGCCCTCAGCGTAATGATGGCGGGAATAAGGACAGCCACTGTAATTAATGTCGGTACCGCCACCCTGGCAGCTTTTATAGGCGCCGGCGGCCTTGGAGATTTTATATTCATCGGTATTTCCAGAAACATTGACGCATTAGTGTTAATCGGAGCTTTCCCTGCCGCCCTGCTGGCCCTGTTGTTTGACTGGCTGCTTGGCTATCTCGAAAAAGTCACCACCCCAAGGGGTTTAAAGGTGTAATCAGTGATTCCACTGCAAAAAACTGATTTAATCAGGTTGAATGTATAAACATGCAGGAGCACTTGGCGCAGTATGGGGAAAAACCCGGGGTTTTCCCGTGCGGAGTGAATGTTTATACATTCAACTAACAAATTACAATTTTGGCAGTGGAATCAATCAATAAATTATTGAAGAGGGGGATTAATCATGAAAAAGAAAGTTTTGCTGGTAGGTCTGGTTGCTGTATTAGCTTTTGCTCTCAGTGGGTGCGGAGGGGACGCATCCAAGAACAAAGATACGATCACCGTCGGCTCGAAGAATTTTACCGAAAACATTATAATCGCTCACATGATGGCCGACCTGGTAGAAGCTGATACGGATTTGACCGTGATCCGGAAAGTTAATCTTGGAGGCTCCAATGTGGCATGGACAGCCCTGGAAAGTAACGACATCCAAATGTATCCGGACTATACCGGCACCATTGTAGCCAATTACTATCAGGAAAAAACCGGGACTTCCGAGGAAACGCTGGACAAGACTAAAGCGCTGGTGCAAGAGGACAAGCTAAAAGTTTTGGATTCACTGGGTTTTAATAACACCTATACCTTGGCAGTGACCCAGGAGACTGCGCAGCAATATAACTTGAACACCTTCAGCGATCTGGCTAAAGTCGCTGATAAATTAATCTTGGGCTGCGAGTTTGAATTTAAGGACAGACCGGACGGATACCCCGGACTTAAATCAACCTATAATATGAACTTTAAGGACGTCAAAGGAATGGATCACGGTATCATGTATCGCTCTCTAACGAATGGAGAAGTTGATGTAATCGATTCCTATGCTACCGATGGCCAGATTAAAGTGTTTAATCTGAAGATACTGGAAGACGATCTGGAATTCTTTCCTCCCTATGATTGTCTGCCTGTGGTCCGTCAGGATACCCTGGACAAATATCCGGAAATCGAAGCAGCCCTCAATCAGTTGACGGGAAAAATCGATGAGCAAACCATGCAGGAATTAAATGCCAAGGTTGATGAAGATGGAATGAAAACGGAAACAGTCGCCCACGATTTCCTGGTTTCCGCTGGTTTATTGGAAAAATAGTTGTTGTTGTACTTATACTAAAATTTCCCAAACTCTCAGTACAGGCGTCTCAAAGAGGCGCCTGCTTTTAATTTACTGTTGATTTCCCTGCAAAAACCTGATTTATACCTTCAACTAACGAATGATAAATTTTGCTGTTGGAATCAATGTTAAAACA
>DATMYB010000152.1:0-7193 GCA_035561215.1 Syntrophomonas sp.
TGAATAGGCCATTTATCTTTTCCTGAAAAACTTTTTATAGTATGGGTAAAAATTTTATTCCGTGAAGGAAATTAAATATTGATCGACTATTCACAAATTGATCGGTAGGCGATCATACCTACAATAAGGGTTTTCAGAGAATCTGTGATCTGAAAACGGATCATCGAATGAATAACGGGGCTCGTCAATTCGTATGGTTTCACGAACAAAGCGCCTCGTTTAAGATGTGCTTTGTTGTTGTTA
Organism: Syntrophomonas sp.; assembly: GCA_035561215.1. Taxonomy (GTDB): domain Bacteria; phylum Bacillota; class Syntrophomonadia; order Syntrophomonadales; family Syntrophomonadaceae; genus Syntrophomonas_B. The sequence continues at coordinate 244 of DATMYB010000152.1, forward strand.
TTAGGCGATTACAGAGCACTTGGCAATTTGTTTTACTTATGGCGCCATTGGTGGCACGCATTTTGCGATTATACTAGGGCGTTACTCGTTTATGGAGAGCATAGCACAGTTAAGGAGGTAACGCAATCGATTAAAAACGGGGTTATGATTTCTTTATTTGTCGCACCAAACTTATAAAAAGGAGGATGAACCGTGGGATTTAAAAAAATTAGTGCCGACGTTGTTGTAGTGGGCGGCGGAAGTGCCGGAACATTCGCTGCAATCAAGGCGAAAAACGCAAATCCTAAAGCAAATGTAGTCGTATTGGATAAGGGGCCGATTGAATCTTCCGGCGCAATCGGACGTGGCATGGATGCATTAAATATTGTATCCGTACCGGGATATGGCACTCCGGAAGATGTAGTAGAGGCATTGACCAAGGTATCGGAAGGAATCATCGACCAGGAATTGGCTTATACCCTGGGACAAGGAACCTATGGCATTATCAAGGACCTGGAAGAATATACCGGACGTGAACCGGGAGACCTCTTCCCTATAGACGAGAATGGCAACTATAAATGTAATTATTTGCATCCTACCAACAAACCTCTGTATCTGGCCATGGACGGTGAAGATATTAAAAGAGCCCTGGCCCGTGAAGTAAGAAGGTTAGGCTGCCAGGTACTGGACCGTACGCCTGCGGTACGGCTGTTTACCGATGATGAAGGAAAAGTTGCGGGTTTGATGGCTTTTAATATAAGAAGCGGCGACTATTACTTAATCAGTGCGCCAGCGGTTATACTGACGGCAGGCTGCGTAGGTAAATTTGGTATGCCCAGAGACGGCTATTTAAGCGGCATCTATGAATTCCCGGGAAATACCGGAGAGGCTTTCTCCATGGCATATCATGCCGGCGCCGAACTGGTTAACCTGGAATGCTTCCAGACCAACCTTTTGATGAAAGACTTTAACGGCCCCGCTTGCGGTTATGTGGTTATCCCCCGCGGCGGTTACGGCGTAAATGCGCTGGGTGAAAAATACTGGAGCCACGGATACTGGTCAGGCGATATGTTCCTGGCAGTATGGAAAGAATTCCTGGAAGGACGCGGCCCGGTATATCTGAAGATGGACCACCTGCCCGAACCGATGATCCAGGGACTGGAGAAAATCTTGTGGGGTACCGAGCGTACCGTACGCGGACAGTTCCATAAAGACCGGGGTGAGGACTACCGTGAATGGGATGCCGTGGAACAAGGTATGGAAGAAATTACCCTATGCAGCGGCCACAGCATGTCTGGTATTCTGGTTAACAAGAATTCGGAAACGACGGTTCCCGGATTGTATGCCGCCGGCGACTGCGCTGCGGTACCGCATCAGTATCTGCCGGGCGCTTTTGTATTCGGAGCCATTGCTGGCAAGTGCGCTGCTGAATATGCCGCACAGAACAAAGGCAAGGCATTAAAAGTTGATGTTGATAATCTCTGGAAAAAAATCAAAGTTCCTCTGGATCGGCCGGAAGGGTTGCCTATCGAGCAAGTTGAAACCAAGATTCGCACCAAGGTAAGTCAATATCTGACTCCGCCGAAGAGCGATCCGTTAATGAACAAGATGCTGTGGTGGGTTGATCGGATGCGGTCGGAAGACGTGCCTAACGTCAAAGTTTGCGATTTCCATGATCTGATTAAAGTTACCGAGGTTCAGAGTATTATTGACTGCGCCGAAATGGCATCCAAGGCTTCCTTATATCGGACGGAAAGCCGCTGGGGATTGCAGCATTATCGCCTGGCCTACCCGCAGAGAGATCAGAAGTGGGACGGCAAATATTGCGTAATCAAAAAGGATATGGATAAAGGCGAAATGAAATGTTTTGCCAAAGACGTACCCAATTACAAATGGGATTATCCCACCAGACTGGAATATGAATATCCTGAACTTAATATGGATCTTGGCAAAGGTTTTGTTCATCCGCCCAATGAACCTGTCGATCCCTGGATTACAGAAAAAGTGGATCGTGAAGGATTGGAAATTCCAAAAAGAATGTTTGTGAAGAAGGAGGATTAACCGTGGAACGTTTTGAGTGCAAAAAATATGAATGGGTAAAAGTAGATAAAACCAAATGCGACGGTTGTGGCAACTGTGTGGAATATTGCCCGCGGGATGTATTGCGCCTCGACGGCCATGGCCATCCTTATATGGCATATCGCGATGACTGCTGGTTTTGCGACGTATGCAAATTTATGTGCCAGTTGGATGCCATCGAACTGGAAACGGTTCCTTATTTGATTCGCTAAATAGATACAAGCCTGGACACCTCCCTTCTCTAGGGGAGGTGTTCGAGATAAGGGGGTGAGTCAGGTGACTGCGAAAGTTGTGATTGAATCCCTGTGTGCCTGTGCTGGTTGCGAGGTAGCGATTTTGGATTTGGGAGAGGATCTTTTCAAGCTCCTGGAAAAGATCGATATCATTCATGCGCCTATTTTGATGGATCATAAGAGCACGGATGAGCATGGGGAAATCGTTATCCCGAAAGCCGATATTGGGATTCTGTCCGGCAGTATCCGAACGGAGGAACACATGGAAATGGCGCAGGCAATGCGGGAAAACTGCGATATTCTAATCGCCCACGGAAGCTGTGCCTGCTTTGGCGGTATTTCCGCTATGGCCAATGTAATTCCACTGAATACGTTGAAAGAAAATATTTATCCGGCGGCCGACGCTCAAGGACAAGGCGAGTCTCCGCTTCCTGCCTTGACAAACAGAGTGATCGCGCTCAATGAGGTGATGGAGGTAGATATGTTTATCCCCGGCTGTCCTCCGCCTTCTGCCTTTTTTGTGGAAGCAATCACGGCAATTTTGGAGAAACGGCCATTTCATTTACCGGAGGATACGGTTTGCAATGAATGTCCGAAAATGAAGGAAAAGAAAACCATATTTGCAGATCAGGGGATGGCTTTCCCCGAAATGCTACGGCCTCTTGAGCCGCTGCCTTTAAGCGAAAGGTGCCTGTTCGAGCAGGGCTATTTCTGCATGGGAGCGGCAACGCGCAACGGTTGCGGAGCGCAATGCCTGAAAGCAGATATGCCTTGCCGAGGATGCATGGGTCCGGTAAAAATCGGAGAAAACCCCCGGGCGGAGCTTTTGGGTTCTTTGTCCTTGTATGGATATACATTGAGAGATATTCACGATAAGCGGGCCGGTTTTAACTGGTTTACCGGGGCACACAACAACTTACGCCCGATTCCGCGGTAAGGGGGCATAAAAGAATGAGTAAAAAAGTAGTGATTCAACCGGTGACCCGTGTCGAAGGACATGCCAGGATAACGGTATCCCTGGATGATGCGGGCAAGGTCACCGATACCAAGGTGCAGGTCGTAGAGTTAAGAGGGTTTGAAAATTTTTGCATCGGACGCCCGGTAGAGGAAATGCCCCGCATCGTAACCAGAATTTGCGGCGTATGCCCCTGGGCTCATCACGTCGCTGCCGGCAAGGCGGCGGACGCAGTTTTTCAAGCTACCGTACCGGAAGCAGGGAAAAAGCTGAGAGAATTGGCTTACATGGCCCATTTTGTTCATAGTCATTTATTGCATTTCTTCTTCCTGTCCGGGGCGGATTTTCTGGCTGAACCGGATATGGATTATCATTTAAGAAATGTGATCGGGCTGGCGCAAAGAAATCCTCAGTTGACCCAGCAAGTCGTCCGGGTTAGAAAGCTGGCCCAGCAAATTACGGAAATCATGGCGGGAAAAGCGATTCATCCGGATGTTGTCGTACCGGGCGGATTCAGCAAGCCTTTGGGGAAAGAACAAAGAGACGAAATCTATGGCATGGCCAAGGACTGTCTTGATTTCACCCGGTTCGCCTTGGATTTTGCCAAAGAGAAGGTTTTTGCCCCGCTGCTGCCAGGTTTAAAGGAAGAGCAGGCCTTGCAGACCGGATTTCTAGGAATGGTGGGACCGGGGGGCGGCTTGAATTTTTACGATGGTAAACTGCGCTTGATGAAGACAGAAGGAGATTATCAGGAATTTGACGGTGCCGATTACCTGGATTACATTGGGGAACATGCGGAGGACTGGACTTTTATGAAATTCCCCTATGATAAGTCAGTAGGAAGCTTTTCCATGGATCCAGATCATCCGGTCGGCATATACCGTACGAATTCACTGGCCCGGCTTAATGTATGCGACTTTATTCCCACTGCTTTGGCGCAAAAGGAATTGGAGGAATTTAGAGGGACAGCAGGCAGAATCGCCCAACATACGTTCCTCTATCACTGGGCCCGGCTGATTGAAGCGCTCTATGCTGCCGAACGGATGATGGAGCTTTTGGAGGACCCAGCCTTAACGGATCCGTATACCCGGAACAAAGTTGAACCCTGCGGGGGCCGGGGCGTAGGGATCGTGGAGGCGCCCCGCGGCACCTTGATTCATGATTATCAGGCGGACGCCAAGGGAATGATGGAAAAAGTAAATCTCATTGTGGGTACTACCCATAATAATGCCGCCATCAATATCTCCGCTTTCCGGGCGGCGCGTAAGCTCCTGGAGAATGGAGATTGGGGCGAAGAGGCATTAAACAAGATTGAAATGGCCATTCGGGCTTATGATCCGTGTTTTAGCTGCGCTACCCATAAAATGGACGGAAGTCTGGCGGTTCAGGTAGAATTACGGGATCAGCACGGAAACACCTTGAAAACGTTGCAGAATTAGGAGGAGTCTTTATGGGTGCGGGGCAAGTCAAAGTCATTGGCTGCGGCAATCTATTTTTCGGAGACGATGGCTTTGGCCCCGCAGTCATAAGCTTTCTTACGGAAAATTCTCCTGCCCGGTCCGGGATCGAGTTGATCGATGCCGGTACCGCAGCAGGAGGAATTTTGCTGGATGTGTTTTTCGACGAGGCCATTTTGAAAGCCATAATTATAATAGACGCAATGGATTTGGGATTGTCCCCGGGGGTGGTAAAAGAGATTCCTATGGAATCCATCCCCAGTATTAAAAGGGACGATTTTTCAGTGCACCAGTTTCCTTCTTTGGATATTCTATCAGAGCTGAAACGAAAGGGAACGAAGGTGCGTATCGTAGGGTGCCAGGCGGAGGTCATACCGGATCAGGTATGCCCCGGCTTGTCTGATGCCGTGGCTGCGGCTGTCCCGCAGGCGGCCCTGCTGATTAATAATATCCTGGATGATCTAAACATTTAGCAACTTCTAGTCAGGCATAAGCAGTTTTTTTCGGAACAGGATTGCAAATAATTTCACATATCAATGGGTTGAAGCAAACACTCATATAGCATGAAAGGTAGTGAAAACTATGGCTACTAAGCTGGAAGAGACTCAAGCGAGTATGCAACCAGAAAAAGGTTTCACCATTCTAGGATTTCAAACCACCCTTTCCAAGCTTATCATTTTTTTGATCGGTCCTGCTTTGTATGCGTTAATGTTTTTTTTGCCGTTAGGCGGAGATGTGACCGCCCGGGGCGGCTTGGGCATTATTGCTTGGACCGCCTGGTACTGGGGCACCGGCGTGGTTCCCAGCGGCTTTTGTATCGTGATTCCCATACTCGGAACGGCTTTCCTGCCCGGTATGGAATGGGGATTTATTACGAAAACCCTGATTCATCCAACCCTGGGAATGCTGCTGGGCCCCGCCCTAATCGTTTGCATGTGGTCCCGGTGGGGCTTTACCCGGCGTATGTCTTTGGTCTGTCTGAAACTGGTGGGTACATCCGTACGCGCTCAGGCCGTCATGTGGCTGGTGCTGGCGACGACGCTTAGTTTTGTGGCCGCCAACGTGGTTATCGCCATTGCCTTGACCCCCATTGCCCTGGAGGTCTTGAAAAGCGTCGGCTATAACAGCGGGGAAAAATTAATCAACGGCAAAAGCTCCATGCTGATCATTATCGCCATCGGCATCGGCGCTTCTTTGGGAGGATTTCTGACGCCTATGGCCGGAGGTCAGGCGGCGATCACCTGGTCTCAGCTTAACATGTCTTTAGGCTACACGGTTTCCCTGGCCAAGTTTACCAGTCGAATGGCTCTACCGGTGTTTCTCAGCGTAATCCCGGTCGCCCTGTTGTTCTTGTTCGTCTTCCCGACTGATGTCAAAAAGTTCGAAGGCTCCGCCGATTACTTTGATCAGGAATTAAAAAAATTGGGAGCTATCAGCAAATCAGAGATCTGGGGTATCGTAATCTTTGCTTTTGCCATTGCCCTGCCTTTCCTGCAACCCCTGTGGGCCCCCATTATTCCTAAAGGGATTGATATTCCGCCGGCATTGATTTTTACCGTAATTACTCTCCTTCTGGCAGTTATTCCTGCGCCAGACCAAGGAGCCGGCGTAAAAGCTATGGAGTATGAGCCGGGTGAACGGCTGCTGAGTAAAAATGCCTTTAAGGTATTCCCCATGCAGGCCTTTTTAATTTGGCCGACAGCAATGAGCATCGCGGTTTTGGTAAATGCAACCGGCGCCAGCCAACTGTTTGCCAATTTCCTGGGGAGCTATTGGAGTATGCCCCCCTATGTCGGCGTGGGCCTGTTTGCAGCGTTTTGCGTTCTCCTCGCGCAACCTGCGTCTGATACCGGCGCCGCAGGCATGCTTGCACCGGTTGTAGCCGCGGCTACTGCGGCAGCCAGCCAAAATCCTATTCCCTGGCTGCTGATGATGGGTTTCACGGTAAACTTCTCTTTCTGCGTGCCCACGGCCACCGGAACCATGGCCTTACCGATTGCGTTGGAAGGCAAGGCATCCTGGCGTCTCCCGGTATATGGCGCCGTATGCGCCACTGTTGGCGGTATCGTATCCTGGCTCTTCTGGTCAAACGTCTTTGCTCATAATCTTACCTTCTGGATGACACTGTAAAGCTCGTTCATTCTTATTAAAGTGGGATATCGGGCCGGGTCCACCCGGCCCTTCCTTTCTTTCCCGGTTTGATAAGGATATCCCTCTTTACCGGAGAAGTTCAGCTGACAGGATACT
>DATMYB010000153.1:0-2360 GCA_035561215.1 Syntrophomonas sp.
AGGGACAGGTTCTGAACCGACCCTTGCTTCCCATGAGCAGCAAGGAAGCGAAAATCCCCCCACTTCCGAATGCCCCTTCTCTCATTAATTCCCGGAAATGTTGCTCTGCAACCGCTCTACGATGTGCTCAAAGCGTCGGTCGTCAGCCAGTACAGACAGGGTCGCATTGTTGGCGATGACATCGGCCATACTTTTTCTGATGGTTTTTTCATCCCGGGGCAGAGCGTCGCCCAGGTCGGCCTTATCCAGCCAATCATCCAAAAGATCGAAAAATTCGTCGCCATGCAAGTTCAACGGATAGATGTCGCCGGTAGCCAAGTCGGCATACCGTTGCAGCATCTCCAGCGCTTTTTCATAGTTTTTCTGAAAAATGTATCCTTGGGCGGCATAGATATACGTATTAATAAATAAACCCGGATGCAGATGCGTCATATCGAAAGTCTCCGCGATACTTAACGCTCTCCGCAGTACTTCTTCATATTTTTCCGGTTCATTCGCACACAACATTAAGTATGCCGGTAAAAAGTTGAACAGTACTGCCACGTTCTGATAAATCCCCACCTGCAATACGGCTTTGGCCTCTCTAATTTTTCCTGTCATCTGGTAAGCCGACGACAGCAGCGACTCGGGCGGCAGCGCGGCTTCAACGGTCTCCTCCAACAATTCCAGGACGCCGTTGGGATTCCCGGTGACGAGATTACAATAAGCTTCCATGTACAGCGCTTTTTTGGTCACGGAGACATCGTCGCTTTCCTCTTTTACCCGGATGAATAATGCCTTGGCCTCCTGCATGAGCTCTTCCCATCGCCGCGGTTCTTTCAGCAATTCGCCGTGATTGACCATCAGTATCCCCATTTGCAGCAACAAAGGGAAACAAGCGTAATACTTCCTGATGATCATGCGGCATTCCAGGATTACTTCATCGAAGGGTTTTGCGGCAAAATCCGCGGACAACCGCCGGTACAGCTTGCGGATATCCTCCTTGCTCATCTGCGGCTGATAATCCAGCAGCTCATCGACGCTGATATTAAAGTACGAAGCCAGCACCGGCAACAAGGTTATGTCAGGATAACTCTGCTCCGTTTCCCACTTGGACACGGATGCTTTGGTAACTCCGATATAACCGGCCAGTTCTTCCTGCGTAATTCCTTTCTCTCCGCGTTTGCTCACCAGCACTTTGGCTACGTTGATTTCTTTCACGGTTTATCACCTCCACCTATATTCTATTTTGCAGGTCGGAAGTTAATCAATGGATTTAGAGTTGACTTTAGTTTATTAAATCAACCGTTGCGATACTCATACCATGGTTTCCTTTTTTTGCTGCCGCGGATCTCATAGGGAATGGTATTTTCCAACACTCGCCAGCAATTTTTTTAAGGGATCGCCGCCAGCCCCTCCCGCAAAAAAGCTCATACCATTGAAAAATGATATGAGCTGATTATTGCGTATTCCCTTGGCTATCAAAGAAGTGATAAAACCGTTAAATAAGACCCAGGCTATGGGTAAGCTTGGGCAATCCGGCCTCAAAGTTTACTCCAAAGCGGATATCCGTCCCCGCGTTTTTGGTGCGTTCAATACTGCCGACAGTAAAGTCAACGGCGATTGCCGTGGCCTTATCAAGTTCGCAGTTGTTCAGCAGAGCGCCCACCAGGGCGCTGGCAAAAACATCGCCGGTTCCGTGATAGTAACCTTCAATGCGTTTTTCAAAGGCGTAGTCGATCTGGCTGCGCTCCACATCGTAGCTGGCCGCGCCCAGTTCATGGTCATTGAAATAGACTCCCGTCAGTACGATTTTCTTAGGTCCAAATTCGGCCAGGCGCTGCAGCAAATGCTCGATATAATCCTGGGTGTAAGGCCCTTCCTGATATGGTTCGCCCAGCATGAATACCGCTTCCGTAATGTTGGGCACAATTACATCGGCTTTTTCGCAAAGCTTTTTCATCCCCAGCGGAAAGTCCTCCGGGAAGAGGCTGTAGAGAACACCGTTGTCGGCCATAACCGGATCCACCACCACCAGCGTATCCCGACCTTTTAACAGCTTGATTACTTCCGTAATAATGCCGATCTGTTTAAATGATCCTAAAAAGCCGGTATATATCGCGTCAAAATCCAGATCGAGCGTTTTCCAATGCTCGACGATGGGTAAAATATCATCGGTCATATCGTTAAAAGTATAGCCGGTAAAACCGCCGGTATGGGTGGAAAGTACGGCGGTCGGTATAGCGCTTACCTCGATGCCGGTTGCGGATATGATGGGCAGAGCCACCGTCAGGGAACATTTGCCGAAACAGGATATGTCGTGAATTGCAGCGATTCTTTTTTGTTTATCCATTTTTTCACCTTCAATAAAAAATTTGCAC
>DATMYB010000154.1:0-12931 GCA_035561215.1 Syntrophomonas sp.
ATTTTGGATTAATAGCAAAGAAAGGAGGGAAATGTTAATGGCTTATTACAAAGAAATCATTGCCAGGTTTGCTGATGTACCGGGCGGAATGATTGAGGCTTACCATGCGATCCAGGACGAATACTCCTATCTGCCGGAAGAAGCAATCATTGAATCGGCCAAAGTTTTTGGAGTACCAGCTGCCGATGCCTATGGGGTAGCTACTTTTTATTCTTATTTTTCCGTAAAAGCCCGCGGCAAGAATGTTATCAGGATTTGTGAAAGTGCTCCCTGTCACATAGCTGGCGCGGCCGAAGTTGTATCCGCTTTGGAAAGACAATTGGGCATTCCCATGGGCAGCAGCACTGCCGATGGTCGTTTTGCTCTGGAATTTACCGAGTGCGTTGGCCAGTGTCAAGCGACTCCGGTGATTACCATCAACAGCAAACCGTATTTTGACGTAACACCGGCGACAGTTGCCGATATTCTGGCTGAATACAAATAAGGGCATCTCTGTTCATGTATTTATATTCGCTGGAACAATGCGGGAGGGAGGATATATATAATGGCCGAGGAAATGCGCATTGTATTGCGCAATTATGGCAAGATTGATCCTCTTAAAATCGAGGATTATATCGCTCTCGGTGGTTACGGTGCACTGAAAAAAGCCCGTTCCACAGAGAAGACTGCTTTGATTGATGAAATCAAGAAATCCAATCTCAGAGGCCGGGGAGGAGCCGGTTTCAATTGCGGTCAAAAATGGTCCTTTGCTTATAACGCCCAGGCAGATCAGAAATACGTTGTATGTAATGCTGACGAGGGAGAACCTGGAACTTATAAAGACCGTTTGATCATGGAAAATGATCCGCAGACCTTGATCGAGGGTATGGCCATATGCGGTTACGCCATAGGTGCAACCAAAGGTTACATTTATTGCCGGGGAGAATATCCGCAAGTGGTAAAAGTGCTCCGCGAAGCCATTGCCCAGGCCAAAGCCAAGGGCGTGCTGGAAGACTTTGATTTGGAAGTCCGTATGGGCGCCGGCGCTTACGTATGCGGAGAAGAAACCGCTTTGATCGAATCACTGGAAGGCAACCGGGGCGAACCCCGCTACAAACCCCCGTATCCGCCTGCCCAGGGACTGTGGCAAAAACCCACCATCGTCAACAATGTAGAGACATTCGCTGCCATTCCGGTTATCGTCGAAAAAGGCGCTGCATGGTTTGCCGCCATCGGTGCTCCGTCGTATCCCGGAACCAAGGTGCTGACCTTGACTGGCGACATCAACAACCGTACTTTCTTCGAAGTTCCTACCAACGCCACGATCCGCGAGGTTATTTATCAATTGGGCGGCGGTATTCCTGCCGGCAAAAAATTTAAAGCAGTACAGATCGGCGGCACTTCAGGGGCCTTTATTCCTGAAAGCCAGTTGGACACGTCCATCGCTTTCGACGCCATGGCCGCCATTGATGCGACTTTAGGTTCCGGCGCGGTGTTCGTAGTAGATGAATCCCGTGATTTAGTTGATGTTTCCACCAGAATCGCCAAATTTTTTGAACATGAATCCTGTGGCAAATGTGCTCCCTGCAGAGAGGGCACCATGCGTATGTTTGACTTAATGGAGAAAATTAATCAGGGTGAAGGCTCATCCGATGACGTTGCGCTGCTCAACAAACTGGGACGGGTTATGTCTTATGCATGTCTCTGTGGTCTGGGCCAGGCTGCTCCGGCGCCAGTCCTGAGCACGATAAAACATTTCTCCGCCGACTATAATGCTAAATTTGTGTAGGAAAGAGCAAAAAGGAGTGAAATGAATGGTTAACGCGACAATTGACGGTATCAAAGTTACCGTTCCTAATGGCTCTACCATCCTGCAGGCAGCAGCAGAAGTCGGTATTGATATCCCTACCCTTTGTTATCATCCCGACCAGGCAGTAAAAGCCAACTGCCGCGTATGTGTTTGTGAAGTCGAAGGCAATCGGCTTTTGCAGGCCGCCTGCTCCCAGCCTGTATTCGAAGGCATGGTCATCAAGACCAGGAGCCCCAAAGTTATCGAAGCCAGAAAGACCATCCTGGAACTGATTCTGGCACACCATCCGCAAGATTGCTTGAATTGTATCCGCAACGGATACTGTGAATTACAGGACCTGGCCGCGGAGTATCTCATCCGCGATAATCCCTTTGAACTGAAAGTGCGCGGCCTGGCCAAAGATCTATCCACCCCCTCGATCTTCCGGGATCCGGACAAATGCGTGCTCTGTCGCCGCTGCATCGATGCCTGTAGCGTCATTCAAAGCGTAGGCGCGCTGGGAATCGAAGACCGCGGCTGCGAAGCCATGGTAGTACCCACCCTGGGCGGCAACCTTATGGACAGCCCTTGCGTCATGTGCGGACAATGTGTACACGCCTGCCCCGTAGGCGCTATCGGCGAAATCGAAGACATCGACAGACTGATGGCGGCCATTGCCGATCCGGATACGGTGGTGGTGACCCAGATCGCCCCGGCGGTCAGATTGGCCCTGGGTGAAGAAATCGGCATGGCCACCGGCGAACTGCCCATGGAAGTATTTGTGGCCGGCTTACGCCAGATCGGATTCGACTATGTGCTGCACACCAACTTCACCGCCGACCTCACCATTCTGGAGGAAGGCAACGAACTGCTGCAGCGCCTGACCACCGGCGGAACACTGCCGATGTTTACCTCCTGCAGCCCGGGCTGGATCAACTTCTGCGAGACCTTCTATCCCGATCTGCTGGATAACCTGTCCACCTGCAAATCACCCCAGCAGATGTTCGGTTCATTGGTAAAAACCTATTGGGCGGACAAGATGAACATCCCGGTGAAGAAAATCTTCTCCGTCTCCATCATGCCTTGCACCGCCAAGAAATATGAAGCTTCCCGTCCGGAAATGAACGCCAGCGGCTATCAGGACGTGGACATCGTATTGACCACCCGGGAAATCGGCAAATTGCTGCGCCGGACCGGTATTGATTTCCATCGCCTGCCGCCTTCGCCCTTTGATTCCTGGATGGGCGCTTACACCGGCGCCGCGGTTATTTTCGGCGCCACCGGCGGCGTAATGGAAGCGGCCTTGCGTACGGTTTACGAAGTCGTAACCAAAAAGACCCTGGAGGACGTGAACTTCACCTTTGCCCGTGGTTTCGAAGGCATCAAAGAAGCGGAAATCGATTTGGACGGAACCAAGGTTCGGGTAGCCATCGCCCACAGTCTGGCCAATGCCAGAAAACTCATGGATCAGGTACGGGCGGGTGAATCCCCCTACCACTTCATTGAAGTCATGGCCTGCCCCGGCGGCTGCATCGGCGGCGGCGGACAGCCCATCACCAAGGCCAACGTAAAGCGTATTCAGCGGATTGAGGCTATCTACGAAGAAGACCAGGCCATGGCCTGTAGAAAATCCCATGAAAATCCTGAAGTCAAGACCCTTTACGACGAGTTCCTGCATGAGCCCCTGGGACACAAATCCCACGAGCTGCTGCACACTCACTACCACGCCAAACACAAAAAGGCTTTATAGGATTATACAAGCCGCTTACCCGAACCGGGTAAGCGGCTTTTTTACGAGCCAATGGCAGCCACGATCTCGGCTTCAAGTCGGCATATCGTTCCTCCGATTTGGTAGTCGTCGCAATACGTCCAGTATTATTTACTCCCCCGCCTTCCCCTGCCTCGCCTCTCTCCATGCGCCTCGCGCAGCGGGGATCTTTCTCGCCGGATAAAATAAATTTTTAGATGTAACAGACTGCCGGCAAGTATTAACGATTAAAAATCGGCTCCCAAGGATCGTTTCCTTTTTCACAAGCGTATGCTATAATATAAAAAAATATCCCGCTGCATTATGAGATGCGTCTTGTAATAAAGCGATGAAAAATAATCTGACACGCGAAGATATGCTGAGGTGTAAGGACGAATAATTTTTGGAGATTTATGCGCCTCACCGGGCGCTTTTTATTTTGGAAACGGAGGAATGTCCATGGAGACCAGGGTGGCGATCATCGCGATTATTGTCGACGAGGCCGATTCAATTGAAAAAATGAACCGCATTTTGCATCAATTCGGGCAGTATATCATCGGCCGAATGGGCATTCCCTATGATCGGAAAAATATCAACATTATCAGTGTCGCCATTGACGCGCCCGCAGATGTTATCAGCACACTTTCCGGAAAACTCGGTATGCTGCCTGGGATAAGCTCCAAAGTAGTGTATGCCAAACAACCTGGCAAAAGTGAGGGCGGTAAAAATGAAAACACTGATTGATCAGCTTGAAAAAGGCCACTCTTTAACCAAAGATGAGCTCGTAGCGTTGATTGCCGGCCGGAATCCGGAGCTGGACGAATATCTGGCGGCCAAAGCCGCTGCCGTAAGCCGCAGCATTTTCGGCAATCATGTTTATATCCGCGGCCTGATCGAATTGAGCAATTACTGTAAAAACGATTGCCTGTACTGCGGTATAAGAAAAAGCAACCGCAATATTGAGCGCTACCGGCTGACCCATGAGCAAGTCCTCGACTGCTGCCGCACGGGATATGAGCTGGGCTTTCGCACTTTTGTCCTGCAGGGAGGAGAGGACGGCTATTACGATAACAACCACCGTATGTTAGGCCTGATCGGCGCCATTAAAAGCGCTTATCCCGATTGCGCTCTGACCCTCTCCCTGGGAGAAAAAAGCCGCGCTATCTACCAGGCTTACTTTAACGCCGGCGCCGACAGATATCTGCTGCGCCATGAAACCGCCAACGAAGCCCACTATAATCTGCTGCATCCGTCCGCCATGTCTTATCAAAGCCGGCGGCGTTGTTTGAACGATCTGAAAGAGATCGGCTTTCAAGTGGGCTGCGGCCTTATGGTAGGCTCCCCCTATCAAACCGCTCTACATCTGGCGGAAGATATTTTGTTTATACGTGAATTCGATCCGGAAATGGTCGGTATCGGGCCTTTTATCCCCCATCACGATACTCCCTTTGCCCGGGAGCCGGCCGGCTCCATGGAAGTGACGCGATTCATGCTGGGCCTGGTCCGGCTGACCTTGCCTAACGTGCTGTTACCTTCTACCACCGCCCTGGGTACCATTCACCCGCAAGGCCGGGAATTGGGTCTGCTGGCCGGGGCCAATGTAGTTATGCCCAATCTGTCGCCGACGGAAGTCCGGCAGCAGTATTCGCTTTACGACAACAAAATCTGTACAGGAGACGAAGCAGCAGAAGGATTCCTGCAGTTGCAGGAAAAAGTCACGGCGGCGGGATACCGTATTATTGTCGACCGCGGAGATCATCAGAGGAGAAAGTGTAGTTAAATATTCTTTAACTCAGAGCGATCCAAAAAGTTAAAGAGCAAGGCATTAAGGGAAGACCGTGATTGAGGCGTACATAAGGTACGCCGATTGAACGGGATTTCGTTAATAACGCAGCTATTGGGCTTTTTGGACGCTCTGGACTGAAGGGAAAGGGACTTCAAACCTGACCCGATTAAGAAAGGAAGCGAGAAGAATGTATGATCCCAAATCCCCCCGAGCGGAAGAATTCATTTCTCATGAGGAGGTAATGGCAACCCTGGCGTATGCGGAAGAGAACAAAAGCAACGCCGCCCTGGTGGACGAAATCCTGGCCAAGGCCCGGCTGAAAAAGGGTCTGACTCATCGTGAAGCCGCCGTTTTGCTGGATTGCGACCTGGAAGAAAAGAACCAGGAAATATACCAGCTGGCGGAGCAGCTCAAAAAGGACATTTACGGCAACCGCATCGTGATGTTCGCGCCGCTGTATCTGTCCAACTACTGCGTGAACGGCTGTGTCTACTGTCCTTACCACATGAAAAACAAGCATATCGCCCGTAAAAAATTGAGTCAGGACGACATCCGGCGGGAGGTAACCGCCCTGCAGGACATGGGGCATAAGCGTCTGGCGATTGAAGCCGGCGAGCACCCGACGATGAATCCCATTGAATACATTCTGGAATCCATCGATACCATTTACAGCGTCAAGCACAAAAACGGCTCCATCCGCCGGGTCAATGTCAATATCGCCGCCACCACCGTGGAGAATTACCGTAAACTGAAAGAGGCCGGCATCGGCACTTACATTCTGTTTCAGGAAACGTACCATAAAGAAAGCTATGAAAAATTGCATCCCACCGGGCCGAAGCATAATTACGCCTATCACACCGAAGCCATGGATCGCGCCATGGAGGGAGGAATCGACGATGTGGGACTGGGCGTGCTGTTCGGGCTGGAATTGTATCGCTATGAATTTGTCGCCCAGTTGATGCACGCCGAGCATCTGGAAGCAGCTTTCGGCGTCGGCCCCCACACCATCAGCGTACCTCGTATACGCCCCGCTGATGATATCGACGCCAACGTTTTCGACAACAGTGTCAGCGACGACACCTTCGCCAAAATCGTAGCTTGCATCCGTATCGCGGTGCCCTACACCGGCATGATCGTTTCCACCCGGGAAAGCCAGAAATGCCGTCAACGGGTCTTAAAAATGGGTATATCCCAAATCAGCGGCGCCTCCAGAACCAGTGTGGGCGGATATGTGGAACCGGAACCGGAAGATGAAAGGTCGGAGCAATTTGATGTAAACGATACCAGAACTTTGGATGAAGTGGTGTTGTGGCTGATGCAGCTCGGTTACATCCCCAGCTTCTGCACCGCCTGTTACCGGGAAGGCAGAACCGGAGATCGCTTCATGAGTCTGGCCAAAAATGGCCAGATCCAGAATTGCTGCCACCCCAATGCGCTGATGACTTTGAAAGAATATATTGAAGACTATGCTTCCGAGGAAACCAAACGCGTAGGCGGGTCCCTGATTGCCGAGGAAATTAACAACGTGCCCCATGAAAAAGTAAGAGCCATCGCCCTTAAGAATTTGGCCGCCATCGAACAAGGCAGCCGCGATTTCAGGTTTTAACTATAAAGACCGGTAGTGTCGCCTGTAACACCGGACCCTTGCGTTCCCGTCGGCCAAAGTCGAGCTGGAACGCAGGGGAGCAGTTATGGGAATAAAATTTTGAAAAATGTCGTCGACTACCGGCTGACATGAACCAGTCGTTGCAAAGGAGGAACAACATGCGCCGGGAACAAGATTATATCGGCGAGGAAATCTTGCCGGACGATGTTTATTACGGTCTGTCCACCCTGCGGGCGGCAAAAATTTTTGACGTTTCCGGCTGTCGCTGGCAGCGCGTATTTATCAAGAGTTTGGCCCAGGTAAAGCAGGCAGCCCTACTAACCCTGCAGCAACTGGAATATTTGGAGGACGACAAAGCCGAGGCCCTGCTGGAGGCTGCCCGCCTGCTGGAGCAGGGGGAACTGGACGGTCACATCGTGGTCGACCCCTTGCAGGGCGGCGCCGGCACCGCCACCAATTTCAACGTCAACGAAGTCCTGGCCAACAAGGCCCTGGAGCTGATGGGCCATCCCAAAGGCAGCTACGATATCATTCATCCGTTGGATGACGTGAACCGCTACCAATCCACCAACGACGTTTTCCCAACCGCGTCGCGGCTGGCGGTCATATACTGCCTGCAGGAACTGGAGCCGGCCATTGAGCAACTGCAGTTGGCCCTGCAGGAAAAAGAACAGGTTTACGCCGGCCTGCTTAAATCCGGCCGTACTCAATACCAAGCCGCCGTCCCCGTTTCTCTGGGCATGGAATTCGGCGCCTGGGCGGAGGCGGTGGCCCGTGACCGCTGGCGGGTATATAAGTCCTTCGAACGCATAAAAGTAGTCAACCTGGGCGGCACCGCGGTGGGTACCGGCATTACCGCCCCTCGTCGCTATATCTTCCGGGTCATCGACAACCTGCGCAAGCTGACCGGCCTGCGCATCGCCCGGGCCGAGAATCTGGTGGAGGCCACCGCCAATAACGACGCTTACGCGGAAGTCAGCGGCATCATTCGTGCCCACGCCGCCAACCTGATCAAAATCGCCAACGATCTGCGCTATCTGTCTTCCGACGATTGCGGCGAGATAAGTTTAAGGCCGCTGCTGCGGGGCTCCACCATCATGCCGGGGAAAGTCAACCCAGTGGTGCCTGAATTAATGGTGCAGGCGGGCATTAAAGTACTGGGCAACGACAGTATGATCGTACAGGCGGTCAGCGGCGGTCATCTGGAGTTAAATCCCCTGTTGCCCCTTATCACTTATGCCCTGATCGAATCCATGCAGATTCTGCGTAATGTAGATAATAAAGCCTGTGAATACTGCATCAAAGATATCCAGGCCAATGAGGCGCGGCTCCAGGACAACTTTTACCGCTCCAATGCCCTGATCACCGCCCTGATACCTCATCTGGGCTATACCAAGGCCGAATCCATCGGGCAATATATGCAGGAGCACGATCTCGACATTCGGCAAGCCAATGAGGTCCTGGGCTTTTTCGCGCCGGCGGAGTTGGAGCGCCTGCTGACCGCTGAAAATCTTCTTAAACTCGGGGAGGACGACTAAATGAGCAATCTTAATGAAACTTCGCGAGGGATGCGTATCGCCATTGCCTTTTTAGGGCGGCGCAACGCCGGCAAATCTTCCCTGATCAACGCTCTGGTAGGCTACGATCTGGCCATCGTATCCGATCAGGCCGGCACCACTACCGACCCGGTGGATAAAGCGGTAGAAATAAACCCGCTGGGCCCCTGCCTGGTCATTGACACCGCCGGCATCGACGACACCGGCGAATTGGGGCAAAAAAGAGTGGAGAAAACTAATGCGGTAATCAAAGACGCGGATGTGGGCTTGATCGTCATCGGCGACGGCCAATGGACCGCCTTTGAGGAGGAGTTGGTCACCGCTTTACAGGAAAAGCAAAAACCGGTCATCGTGGTACTGAACCAGACCGACCGTTTTGATTATGAGGCCCTGGAACAAACCCTGCAGGAAAGAAAACTGGCCTATGTAACTACCGTAGCGATTGAGGGCCGGGGCATATCCGAATTGAAACAGCAACTGCGGGAACTGAAAAACGTCCCCGGACTGGAGGAGCCCTCCATTATCGGCGATATTGTCCAGGCCGGCGATCTGATTTTGCTGGTGGTGCCTATCGATCTGGGTGCCCCCAAAGGCCGGCTGATCCTGCCCCAGGTCCAGACCATCCGCGACGTCCTTGATAACGACGCCACCGCCATCGTGGTCAAGGAACGCGAACTGGCCGATACCCTGGATAAACTGGCCGTTCCCCCGGCTCTGGTGGTCACCGATTCCCAGGTGGTCCTGAAGGTAGCCGGCGATGTTCCCGATGAAGTGCCCTTGACCACTTTCTCCACCGTATTTTCTCGTTTCAAAGGCAATCTGCGCCAGATGGTAGACGGCGTGCAAACCATTGATAAACTCCAAAGCGGCGACAAGATTTTGATCGCGGAAGCCTGCACTCATCATGCCATGGCAGACGACATCGGACGGGTCAAAATCCCCCGCTGGATATCCAATTATACCGGCCGCAAGCTCCAGTTCGATCTGGCCGCCGGCCCGGCTTTCCCGGATGACATCAGGGACTACCAACTGATTTTGCAATGCGGAGGCTGCACCATCAGCCGCACCGCTTACGGCAATCGTCTGCAAACAGCGGCCGCCCTGAGCGTACCCATCACCAATTACGGCATCGCCATCTCCTATGTGCAGGGGGTACTGCCCCGGATCATCCGCCCCTTCCCTGAACTGCGGGATCTGGCTGACGTATCTGAATGAGCATAGGCACAGGAACATGACAGCAATCAGCCCTTTGATAGCTGCCATTCACGGATCATTCCATTAAGTTATCAGGCCTGCGTCTGCTGGAATTTCAGACGCAGGCCTGATTGATTCTAGATGGCATCACTCCGGCCCAGGATAACTTCAGCCGCTTTCCTTCCGGAGGAAATCGCGCTTTCATAGGATCCGGTATACATGTATTCTCCACACAGATAGAGGCCTTTGACATCCTTATAATGATTATCACGCATATCTTTTATGATGGTTGCAGCCCCTGCATGCATTGTGTAGACTGCCTCCGGTATTTTAAATATTTCAGAGGATAAAATTTCTTTCGGCATATGGGGCAGCACTTCCCGAAGCTGCCTGACGACCGCATCGGTAATTTCTGCGTCGCTGGCGTTCCAATAATTGTCACAGCCATCGCCATACAAGAATGCCGATATACAATCTTTCCCTTCCGGTATTAATACACCGGAATGACTGGCAGCCTGGAAGAGAAAACTAGTGAAAGGCGATCCGGTATACCCAGGAAGTATGCCTCCCACCTGTCCATTGAATTTCATTTCCTTATCAACAAAAATCAGCGCGGCGATGGTCCGGCAATATGTAACTTTGTCCAAAGCATTTTTTATGACCTTAGGTAAATCAGGAATAATTTTACGAGTAATGTTAGCCTGGGTAGCACAAACAACAGTATCCGCCTCAATAAAACCCTGGTCGGTTTCAATGCCTTTGACTGCATTATCTTTTATGACGATGCTTTTTACCGGCGTACCCGTAATCATTTTATCGCCTAACTCTTCAACGATCTTATCGGCCATGGATCCAATTCCATATTTCAAAACGGCTGCTTCTCCACATAGCACCGTCCAGCAAATTTGCGCCCCTAATCCTACGCCTACATCTTCAGGATTGGTGATACAGATTGCTGCCAGAACCGGCTGAGCCACACCTTCGTAGACTTTACCGCCAAATTCTCTTCTTACAAAATCCGCGAAATTACCTTCATTATCCAAATCTAGCATCCATTCAACGCTGCCTTCATACATGTTTTCCTTGCACCGGCTTTCTACCCAGCCGGCAAATCTCATAAAGTTTTCTTCCCCCATATAGTTGATCCAGGCCATAGTCTTTGCTATTTCCTCAGGATCATCCTGGGGAGGATTCGGACGAATCCAATCACCGTTGAAGTAAATTTTCATTCCTTGCATATCAAAGTCTATAAGCTGATCCAGGATGCCTAATTCTTCCATAATTTTTCTGGCCATTTTATAGCCCGGGTGCACAAGCTGCGCTGCAACGTCAATCGTACATCCATCTTTTTTGTATGATGTCATGCGCCCCCCTGGTTGCTCAGCGCTTTCATATACCGTCACGTCATACCCGTTCCTGTGCAAAGTATGAGCTGCCGTAAGTCCGGCGCATCCTCCGCCAACCACTATTGCCTTCATTATCATTTCCTCCCCATTCTTAATATTTTTCATTGCCGAAACGTTTATTAGTTAAACTGTCTATATAGCGCCTGTCATGTGTAAAATCGCATGCCTGGCAAAAGTGATCGTCTTGCCGGAGGCTATACCCACCACCAGCTCCGGGTAGTAGTTGGTGCCGAAGAATCCGCCGGCAACGTCGCCTGCCGCATACAGACCATTGATCACCTGCCCTTGCGTATCCAACACCTGCATGTCGGCGTTGATGTGGATTCCATCCGTAGTGTGCATCATCCAGCCTGCATTGGTAGCGCCGTAGAAAGGCGGAGTCTCCAAGGCGATGAGGTCCTTGGCCGGTTTGCCGAAGTCTTCGTCCACGCCGGCCTTTGCCATCCGGTTGTATCGTTCGACGGTAGCCTTGAACTGAGCCACAGGCAGCTTGAGCTTCTTGGCCAATTCCTCGATGGAATTTGCTTTCTGGATGTAGCCCTTCATGGAGGCTCTGACCAGGAGCACGCGATTCACTGTCTTGCTAATGCCTTCGTAGGTCTTAGGTCTTGTCTTGCTGGGAATCTGCCTGCAGCAGCCGACCAGACGGAATTTCTCGATGTTCTCCCAGTAGTTTTTATCCCAGATGACGCAGCATACTCCATTCTTCTCGTTCGACAGGGGATAAAGGATGACATCGTATGGAACCGATTCGCTGCAGAAGCGCTTTCCATCCATGTTAACCTTCAGGAAAGGCTGGCTGCCCATGTGAAAGGCGTCCATGGGGCCCATGCGCGCGTCGAGATTCCTGAATGAAAGGCCCGATCTTCCACCCGGCTTCGTTATCCCTCGGTCGAAGAGACCGGCTGTACCGTAACGATCCTGCTCACTTCCCGCCCAGATGGCAGCCTTGATGCCGTCGCCGGTATTTCCGGGCTGTCCGTAGTATAAGGTAGTGACTGCCGTGGCCTGGGGGTTTCGCCTGGCGAACAGCTCGTTGTCGTCCGCGTAACCGCCGGTGCACAGGAGCACGCCCCGACTGGCCTCGATCCGCAGGTAGCTGCCGTCCTTCTTCCCGGCAATCGCTCCGACAACTTTGCTTCCTTGCTTGATGAACTTGATCAGCGGCGTGTTGAACCTGAAGGCGACGCCGTAGCTTTTAGCCTTCTTCACCAACCATGGCTCGATGACGCCGGTGCCGCCATGAATGCGAGACTTGGGGCCACCCTTGATAACCGGAACGACGAACTTGGTGTGGGTAGGAAAGATCTTAAACTTTCCGTGGTAACCTTCTCCAATATCATATTCCGCCACATGCTTGATGCCGTACTCTGCCAGCTCGTTGGCGAGGAAGTCCATCGTCTGTCCGCTTTCCTCCGCCCACAACCGTACCAGCTTTTCGTCGACGGGGTTGGATTTTGCGATGAGCTTCTTATCTACGTCCTCATACTGGGATGGATAGCGGACCAGTTCTTGCACGATCTCCTCCTTGTCGATCCTGGTCTTGTCACCGGCTGCCCGCTGGGCCTTGCTGTCGACGGCGCCGGTGTAGGTCTTAAAGTAGCCGACGGTCGGGTTCTTCTCGATGACAAGGGTCCTTGATCCCTGCTGTCCAGCCACGATGGCCGCTACCATTCCAGCCGTTCCCGCCCCGATGATGAGGATTTCGGTCCTGATTGTCTCCGTGATACCTGATTCCGGGATCTGTGGTTCAGCTCCATACCAAGCTTCGGCCGATGCTAAATCTGTGGCTCCCTTCGCTTCTTTTTCTAATTGCATCCCAACCTACCTCCTATAATGTTATGATTGTTAAAATTAACAACCTATGA
>DATMYB010000155.1:0-6674 GCA_035561215.1 Syntrophomonas sp.
CATACAGTATGTTGTTATCTGCTTAGCCGGCTTAAGGTAACTTTGATATCACAATATCCCATATGAGCCACAGGTTCATGGGGGAAAGCTGGGTTACGTTTTAATTTTGTATTTCAGCATCTGGAAATTATCCTTCCCGCCCCTATGCAACCACTTTTTAAAAGGTTCATGGGTAAGAACTTCCATGTATGAAAAAGCAAATAGGAGGTTAAAAACAAATAGGAGGTTATCTTTATGTCATTGGTGTTCACAGAAGAGCAAAAATTGCTTCAAAAATCAGTCCGAGATTTTGCTGAAAATGAAGTTCGGCCTCGCCTTGACGAAATTATTAAATCGGAAGGCTATATTCCCAGAGATCTTTACAAACGAATGGGTGAGCTTGGCTTTTACCGTTGTTTGGTTGCCAAGGATAAAGGTGGCTTTGGTCTTGGTTTAACGGAAGCCTGCATTATTACTGAAGAACTTTCTAAGGTTGCCCCTGCATTGGGACTGATCCTAATGTGCTCTATGCCAACTTTGTTCTCCTTACAAGACTGTGAACCTTTTGTTGAACAGTACATGGAAAAATGTCTGAGCGGCGACTTGATCTTCAGCATTGCGTTAAGCCCGCCTGAAGGACTCACGAATCCATCCGAATGGCAACCGATGGTCAAAAAGGCTGGTAAGGAATGGAGGCTCAACGGCACCAAGCTATTTTGTACCAGCAGTGTCAATGCTGATATAAACGAAGTCCTCTGCTTGGACGAGAATAATAGTGTGAAAACTTTTATCGTACGAGGAGACGAGCCTGGCATCACCCATAACGCTCCCGAAATCAAATTTGGCATGAAGGGCAGCGGCGGCGGCACCGTCGTCTATAAAGACTGCCGCGTACCAGAGGATATGTGTATCGATTCCGGTATTGAGACGGCGATTTACTATTATCTTTACTTAATTTGCGCCTCAATTGCTCTCGGTACCGCTGAGGGCTGCCTCGAAGAGACTATGAAGTATACAAAACAACGGACCAGCAATTTTAAGCCGATTTCCTCCATGCAGGCTGTTGCACAAAATATAGCCAGACTTAAAGTTTTGACGAGTGTTGCAAATTCTGCGATTTATGACGCAGCTTCTCTGTTCAATTCTCCGGAGACGATAAAGGAGGCGTATTTGAAGTCTCAGATAACTAAAGTGTTTGTACCTGATATTGCTGTTAAGGTTACTCGTGAGTGCTTAAAGCTGCACGGTGGATTTGGCTACCATGACGCCAAGATCTATCACTATTTTGCTGATGCGGTATCCACAATGATTATGGATATGACGACAGAGTATCATCTTGAGGGTATTGCCAATCTAATCGGAATTGACGTTATCCGCTAACCTGAGCTATGGTATCCCATCAAAGAGGAAAAGGATCTTAGCAGATATGTGTTTATCATGTCGTCGGCCTTTCGGCTGGTAATAACAATCTTAATCTTTATACGAGTAGGAGGAAATATAAATGATTTTACATTTAAATGAAGAGCAAAAATTATTGCAGCAAACAGTACGCGAATTTGCTGAAAAAGAATTGGGACCTCGGGTTCCTCAAATGCTGGCAACTAACGAACTACCCCTAGATCTTTACAAACGTGTCGGTGAGTTGGGCTTCTGGCGTGTTAATGTGCCGGTGGAGCTAGGTGGAGCCGGGCTTGGTCAGACCGGGCTTTGTATTGTTTTGGAAGAGCTTGCGCGTGTATCGCCAGCGTTCGGGTTAACGTGTGAGATACCCCTTGTAAGTTTACCGATAATTCTTCAGGAAGAAGCGCTAATTAAGAAATACTTGGAGAAAGTGATGAATGGGGATCTGGTTATGTGCTACGCGGCTACTGACCCGAAGGGGCTGCCAAATGCCGCGGAATGGGATGTCACGTTCACTAAAGACGGGGATGGGTATCGTGTGAACGGAACCAAGATGTATGTTACTAATAATAGTCATGCTGGCCTCAGCCTTGTTGTAGGGTTGGATGAAAAACGGGAACAGGCGGTTGCTTTTGTGGAAGGCGATATGCCCGGTCACATCCATAATGACGTTGCAACAAAAATAGGCATGGCTGGGACCGGTGGCGGCACGTGCCATTACAACAATGTTTATATTCCTGCAGAAAACTTGACATGGTATATCCCCGAGGGCGGCACAACTTCTGATTCCTTCTATAGCGTGTATAATGGCTGCGCTGCAGAGGCTCTTGGCTGCATGAAAGGCATTTTTCAGAAGACAGTGGAGTACTGTAAGAATCGCACCAATAATTTCAAACCTTTGACCGATATGCAGGCTGTTTCCTATAAGCTAGCGGAAATGCAAACGATCATTGAAATGTGTGATTCCATGGTTTATGGTGCCGCACAGCTCTGTGATGCCTATAATGCGTCAGGGGATCCTGAGTTGGAAGCTGCTTGGCATCTAAAATCTGAGTCAGTGAAAGTCCGTGTTTCGGAATTCGGCATGAGCGTTGCCACCGAATGCCTCAAGCTTCACGGCGGTTTAGGATATCACGATCCTAACATTTATCATTATCTCGGTGACTCCTTGGATTATGCCATCATGGATTTGACCAATGAGATACACTTTGCTTCTATTTCTGACCTCATGGGGCTCAATAAGTAACTTTGCACATGTAATAAAGGATGAATAAAAACTATACAGACTATAGCAGTGCTGATTTCGAAATACATTGGCTATAGTCTGTATCCTTTATACGCGAGTTGATGGTCCAATATAATACGATTTCAGAGAGGAAAATTTATGCCAAGAATTGTAACATGTTATAAATGGGTATTGGATGAGGCCGATATCAAGATCAACGCTGATCTGTCTGTAGATACGGCCCGTGCCAAAAGAAAAATAGGCGATTATGATCGCAATACGATCGAAGCCGCTGTCCGTGTGGCGAGGGAAACCAAACGGCAGGTTGTCGGTCTTACCTTTGGAACGGAAAAATGTAAACAGTCACTTAAAGAAGCTCTGGCACGCGGTCTTGATGAAGCTTATTGGATTTCATATGAGGGCGCTGATGGAGCAGACGCTAAATTCACGGCTAAAGTTCTTGCGGCAGCCATAAACAAGATTGAAGATGTCGACCTCGTACTATGTACCGATGGCTCCAGTGATGTGTTTGCCCGCCAGACGGCATCCCGTATCGCTGCTGTGTTGGATTGGCCCATCATCACCGCTGTTTGTAAGCTGGTGATTGATGGCGACACAGCAACCGTACTAAGAAGAACTGATTCCTTCATGGAAGTCTTCAAGGTTCAACTTCCCACCGTAATATCTGTGTTGCCGGAAATCAATCCAGCACCGCTCCCTGGCTTAAGCGCAATTATTGGGGCTGCAAAGAAGCCTTCAACCGAGCTGAAAGCGGATGAACTCGACGTTTCAGCCGAGACCAATATCAGTACGAACGGCATCATAGGTTATGCAATGAACCGTAAAAACATTTTATTCAGCAAGGGCCAAACAGCCGACCGCGTCAAAGAGCTTGTCATGGCGCTCAGGAAAGAAGGTGTTCTCTGATGGCGGGAGTTTATATTTACAGTGATAACATAGACCTGGCCGCGGAGATCGTCGGCTTTGCCAAAGGTACGGGAAAAAGCGCCGTTATCTTAACCACGTCTTCAGAAGCGGCAGACTTACTGAAAAATGTCGGCGCAGACAAAGTGTTGCTTTTGACCGGCAGTAGTCGGTATATTGGCAACTATGCAAAAGCAGTCGCCGAACTCCTCGAGACAGAAAGAGCTGAACTTTTTGCAGTTGGCTCGACCGTCATAGGAAGAGAACTTGCTGCAAGTGTCGCCGGATATCTTGACTGTGCGATGGTCAGCGATGTACGATCCGCACATTTTGATGGCGGCAAACTTTTCACCGAAAAGATTATATTTGGTGGTGCGGTAAGTCAATCCGAGGAAATGAGTGGGCTTGGCGTTATCAGTATCCCGGCAGGCGTATTTGAAAAAGCGACCGTTTGTACGTGCGAAGTCACAGAAACATTTGTTTCCGCGGATGCGCGTACATTGTCGGTAAGCCAGGAACCCATCGTAAAGCAGAGTAGAGATCTTAGCAAGGCACAAAAGATTGTTTGCATTGGCCTCGGCGTAAACAAAGAAGATGATGTTCAAATTGCGCGAAACCTTGCGGATGCTATTGGCGCTGAAGTAGGCTGTACCAGAAGCATAGCCGAGGACCTGAAATGGTTACCGGATTATATTGGTATAACCGGTATTATAGTAAAACCTCAGCTTTATATATCCATGGGGGTATCGGGACAGATCCAGCACGTCTTTGGTATTAGAGATTCCAAAATCATCGTGGCTATCGATACCAACGAGAAAGCTCCCATATTTAGAGTTGCTGATTATGGCATCGTAGGTGATCTCTATGAAGTAATTCCTATGCTAACCGAAGCTTTAAAGAAATAGCGGTCTTAAGCGCTGCCGGAGAGGAGGTTTTACACCTTGAGCAATGAAGACAGATTTGACGCGATAATAGTAGGAGCCGGGCCAGCTGGGAGTGCTTGTGCCTATACTCTGGCCAAAGAGGGCAGATCCGTATTGATGATCGAACGGGGAGATACTCCCGGAGCCAAGAACGTGACCGGGGGCAGGTTATACACCTATGCCCTGGAGATGCTGGAGGAAGGGCTCAGTCAGGAGGCTGCCCTGGAAAGGCAAGTAACCCATGAGCAGATCATGATGCTGAGCGGGGACCGGTCTATCAATATCGATTATCATAACCCGGCATTCAATGCAGCAGACCAACCTCCCATGTCCTATACAGTGCTAAGGGCGGTTTTTGACGAGTGGTTGGCAGGAAAGGCAGAAGAGATGGGAGCCATGCTGGTATGCGGCATTATGGTCGATGACCTGATCGAACAAGAGGGGAAAGTCGTTGGAGTCAAGGCCGCCGAAGATGAAATGTATGCCGATATCGTAATCGCCGCTGACGGGGTCAACTCTTTTATGGCCCAAAAGGCTGGCTTGATTCCGGATATAAAGCAAGAGAGCGTTGGGATCGGCGTAAAAGAAGTGATCGAACTCCCGGCTGAAACCATCGCCCAGTGTTTCCATATCAAAGAAGACGAAGGCGCGGCCCGGATGCTTTTAGGCTGCACAGAAGGGGTCCATGGAGGAGGCTTTCTTTATACCAACCAAGACAGCATCTCTTTAGGAGCCGTTTTCATGCCCGAAGGCGCAGCGGAGAAGAAAAGATCTGTCCATGAGATGTTCCAAGAACTTAAAATGCATCCTTCGATCCAGCCTTTAATCGAAGGTGGAGAAACGGTTGAATACGCTGCTCACCTGGTGGGTGAGGCAGGTTACCGGGGGATCCCCAAAAAGCTTTATCGGGAAGGATTCCTGATGATTGGAGACGCCGCCGGTTTTGTCATTAATACTGGAACCTCCATCCGCGGGATCGATTTGGCGATACTCAGCGGGATCGCCGCAGCAAAAGCCGTGATCGGTGCAGAGAATGCCGCGGCAACCGGAGCAAAATATATGAAAGAACTGGAAAATATCGAGCTGCTGCCTATCATGAGAGCGGTAGACGGCTATTTCGATATCTTGGAAACCCCGCTTATCTATGATAAATTGCCAAATTTGGCCAATGATGTGTTCGACAGCTTGTTTACTGTCCATGGCGATGTACCGGAAAAGATGAGCAAAAACATCATGAAACTGGTGAAAACCAACGGTCTGTCCATATGGCAGTTCATCAAACTGGGCATAAAGGGGGTTAGGTCGATATAAGCATAGAAAAAATGGAAGCTGCTGAACTGCTCAGCAGGAATAAGTTCAATGTAGATGAAGAAATCGCTCATATTGAAATCGATAAAAACATTTGTGCCCAATGCAGTAAAAAACCTTGCCTTTATGTTTGCCCGGCAGCACTGTACAAACTGGATAAAAACGGAGATATAAGCTTTGACTATGCCGGATGTTTAGAATGCGGCACCTGTCGTGTTATATGTCACGATATAGGTAACAAAGGTATCGTGAAATGGGTCTATCCCCGGGGTACTTTCGGGGTCAGTTTCAGATATGGATAGATTATTTGTATCAATAACTAATAATATTTAAACAAATACTAATTTATGCTAAAGGAGATGAATTGTATGAAATATGAAAAAATTTTTTTGCCTATTCGAATTGGTAATATGGAATTAAAGAACCGTTTGGTAGTACCACCAATGGCAACTAATTATTGTAATCCAGATTATAGTGTCAGTGAACGGGCTATAGCTTATTATGGTAAAAGAGCACAAGGTGGCTTTGGGCTTATAACTCTGGAAGGAACTGTAGTAGACCCTCTAGGGCGGGCAACAGCTCGCATGTCATGTATTTATGATGATACATTCATTCCTGGTTTAAAAAGATTAGCTGATGAAGTTCATAAATGGGGTGCAAAACTTTCTGTACAAATTCATCACGCTGGTAGGCAAACTTCAAGTGCAACCATGGGTGGACAACCTGTTTCAGCCTCTAAAATTAAATGTCCTTTTATAAAAGAAGTACCAAGAGAGCTTACTACTGAAGAAGCATACCAAGTTATAGAGCAATTTGGAGATGCCGCTTTGCGTGCCCGAAAAGCAGGCGTAGACTGTGTAGAAATTCATGGAGCCCATGGGTATTTAATTTCGCAATTTATGTCAGCTTATTCT
>DATMYB010000156.1:0-4236 GCA_035561215.1 Syntrophomonas sp.
GCATATGTCGAATAGAGTCTTAAAATTCTTTGGGGCATAAACGGCATTATTTATTAAGGGTTAGGGGAAGGCAAATGATACGTGAGGTAGTCCATAATATTTTTCAGATCATGATACCGCTGCCGGGCAATCCGCTAAAGGCGATAAACACATATCTGATTAAAGGACCGGACCGCAGTCTGCTGATTGATACCGGTTTTAATTGGCCGGAATGCAGGCAAGCACAGTTGGATGCAATGAATTCGTTAAGGACAAAATGGGGGGATATTGATTTTTTTATTACTCACGCTCACGGCGACCATTGCGGTCTGGTATTCGACCTGGCAACCCGTGATGCGGCGGTATACGGCAGCCGAACCGACGCCGATCTGTTAAAAAAATTTACCACCACCTCTTATTGGGAAAAGAACAATGCTTATTATATTGACAACGGTTATCCGGAACAGGATATACAAAAACCGGGAGACAACCCCTTGGAATGGGTTTCCGGCGTCGATATGAACTATGTTTATGTAAAGGATGGCGATGTTATTAACATCGGCGATTATGCACTGACTTGCATTGCCACACCGGGGCACACACCGGGGCATATGTGCCTGTATGAACCGCATCATAAGTTCCTTCTGGCCGGAGACCATATTTTGGATACCATTACCTCCAATATTACTAGCTGGGGAGGGACGGCCGATTATCTGGGGCTGTATCTGCAGAGCCTGGACAAAATCAATGCACTTGATATCGAAATCGCGTTCCCGGGACACCGGACCTCGATTATCGATGTCCGTGACAGGATCGCGGGATTAAAGCGCCATCATCAGGTCAGACTGGCGGAGGTAATGAGTATTATGCAGCAAGATCCTATGACCGCCTATGAAATCGCCGGGCGGATGCACTGGGATGTAAAGTGCAACGGTTGGGAAGAATTCCCCGTATATCAAAAATGGTTTGCGGTCGGCGAAGCGCTGGCGCATTTGGAGCATCTGGCCGCCTCGCAGAAGGTGCATACTGAGAAGGCAGGGGACAAAATCGTCTACATAAAATCTTGATACAGCATAAACATGGCAAACAGCTGCCGGGGAGAGGCGAATTTGATCTTTGCCTTTTACCGGCTTGGTTGATTTGGATTTATTGACAATTAAACGGCCGCAATAAACGACCTCCCCGGTTAAAGCCGGGGAGGTCGTTCAGGGTTATAAAATATAGGGAGGGGTTACGCATTATTAAAACCGGACCACACGAGCTGATCGACTTATTTGGGAGCCATTCTGATGGCGCCGTCCATACGGATCGTCTCACCGTTAAGATAAGGATTTACCACGATTTGTTCAGCCAGCATGGCATATTCATCAGCTTTACCCAGTCGGTTGGGGAAGGGGACCTGTTTGCCCAGTGAATCCTGGACATCCTGAGGCAATGCGGCCATCATCGGAGTCATCATGATGCCGGGACAAATGGTACAAATACGGATGCCCTCTTTCATCAAGTCGCGGGCTACCGGTAAAGTCATGCCAACCACCGCAGCTTTGGTAGCCCCATAAGCCGCTTGTCCGACTTGGGCGTCGAAGGCTGCTACCGAACCGGTATTGACAATAACTCCTTTTTCACCATCTTCATTGGGAGTATTTTTAGCCATTTCCCAAGCTGATTTGCTCAGCACATCGAAGGCGGCGATCAGGTTCAGATTGACGACTTTCTTGAAATTGTCCATATTGTAAGGACCTTTTTTGCCGATCGTTTTTTCACCGGCGCTCATCCCAGCGTTATTGATCAGGATGTGAATGGCTCCGAATTTATCCATGGCCGCTTTTATGGCAGCTTCAATGTCCTCTGTTTTAGTGATATCGGTTCTGACATACATAGCTTTTGCACCCAGTTCTTTTGCCAACGCCGAGCCTTTTTCATCCTGAATATCGATTAAAACGACGTTTGCTCCTGCATTGATAAAGCGGCGGGCGGTAGCTTCACCTAAACCTGAAGCTCCACCGGTAATTAAAGCAGTTTTGCCTTTAAGATCCATGAATAATACCTCCTCATAAATTTATTGATAGAATCAAATTTCTTTTACTCCGGACGGTTTTTGGGTCACATTCACTGCTGCAGGAGCCGCCATCTCCCGCAGCAGTGATAATATGACCGCCTCTTCAAGATTTTTCAAGGTTATGTCGTGCCTGAAAGGAAAGAGGCTGTGACCCATGTATTGAATAATCAACAGTCTTCTGAGAGACTGGATTACTCAAAATCTTATTCATTTTCCAGTAAAATTAGGTTTGCGTTTTTCCAGGAAAGCAGTCATGCCTTCCTTCTGGTCGGAGGTGGAGAAGCAAATGCCGAAAATATCTGCTTCTATTGCCAAAGCCCGGTCTATATCAGTCTCCATACCGGCATTGACTGCGGCCTTGGTCAAATTGACGGCTCTTGGCCCTTTGGATGCGATGGTATTGGCGATGGCCGTAACTTCGTCCATAAGCTTATCCGGGCTGACCACCTTATTAACCAGGCCGATCCTTAATGCTTCCTGAGCATCGAAATTTTCACCGGTGTAGAGAATTTGCAGAGCCATGCCTTTTCCCACCAAGCGCGGCAAACGCTGAGTGCCTCCGAATCCGGCAGTAAGTCCTAAACCTACTTCAGGTTGTCCGAATTTGCTTTTGTCCGAGCAAATCCTGAAATCGCAGGCCATGGCCAATTCACAGCCGCCGCCCAGGCAGAAGCCATTGATAGCAGCGATAACCGGCTTTTCGACGTTTTCGATGGTACGGCACATTTTATGCCCCAACAGTCCGAACCGACGTCCTTCCAGGGCAGTCAGCTTTTGCATATAAGCGATATCTCCGCCGGCCACAAAGGCTTTATCACCGGCGCCGGTAAGGATGATTACAAAGATGTCGTCATCATCACGGGCATTTTCTACCGCGGCAGTAATATCCTCGGTGGTCTCCCAGTTGAGCGCGTTCAATGCTTTGGGACGATTGACCATTATGGTGGCAACATGACCTTCTTTTTTTAGAATTACATTTGGAAATAAAACTTCATCTGCCACTTATATTCCTCCTTCCTTTCAAAAGTATGGAGTTTGCATATGCAAGTATTGCTATTAGCCCAGACCCATCGTCCGGCTTATGATCAATTTCATAACTTCGGAAGTACCGGCATAAATGGTCTGCACCCGGGCATCCGTAAACAGTCTGGAGATTTCGTATTCTTGGCAGTATCCATAGCCGCCATATAACTGCAAGCATTTTGCCACAACTTCATTTTCGTTTTCACCCACCCAGTATTTGGCCATGCTTACTTCTTTCACAACATCGGCATGCTTCATATGCTGTAAGGTTAATGCATCCAGGAAGGTTCTGCCCAGTTGGAGTTTAGTGGCAATTTCCGCCAGCGTAAAGGCGGTATTCTGGAATTCTGACAAAGCTTTACCAAATAATTTTCTTTCTTTTACATAATGAAGCGTTAAGTCCAAGGCTCTTTCCGCGGAAGCATGATTGACCAGCGCCACCATCAATCTTTCCTGCTGCAATTTTTGCATCAGGCATTTAAATCCCTGGTTAACCATTTTTTCTCCGCCTAATACGTTGCTGGCGGGTATACGGCAATTGTCAAAGAACAATTCGGCGGTATCCTGAGCATGCAAACCGACTTTGGGGATCTGTTTGCTGCGTCCGAATCCAGGCGTGTCCCGTTCCACCAGGAAGAGGGTAATACCTTTATTGCCGGCTTTCGGGTCTGTTTTCATAGCTACCACGACCAGATCGGCCAAGATACCATTGGAGATAAAGGTTTTGGAACCATTGAGAACATACTCATCACCGTCTTTAACGGCCGTAGCTCTCATTCCGGCCAGGTCCGAACCGGCTCCCGGTTCGGTCATGGCGACGGCCAAGATAGTATCGCCGCTAACGCAGCCAGGCAAATATTTTTCCTTTTGTTCTTCGGTTCCAAAGGAATCCAGATAAGGTCCTACGATATCGCTGTGCAGCCAGGAAAAGCATCCTCTTACACCTTGTCTGCCCATTTCTTCGGCAATGATTGCGGAATAAAGGAAATCTCCGCCGACTCCGCCGTATTTTTCATCAGCCCAGGTGCAAAGGTAACCGTTGTCGCCCAGCTTTTTGAAGATCTCACGATCTACGATACAGTTTTCTTCCCATTTTTCGTAATTGGGGGCAATTTCCTTAGCCACAAATTTGCTGTAAGCTTCTTTGAACATTAAGTGTTCTTGTGTATAAGGCC
>DATMYB010000157.1:0-8634 GCA_035561215.1 Syntrophomonas sp.
ATTTATATGATTGGGGAGGAACGGGGGTTTTGAAACAGGAATTCCGGGAGAATATCGAAAAAACCATCGCCAATGGTGATGACGTTCTAATCAGCGGCTTGGACGGGGCCGCCCGCACGTATTTTCTGCATGAAATGGCGATGAACCGGCGCGGCAAACTGTTGTGTCTGGTACCTTCGGAAGAAAAAGCTTATGATCTAGCCAACGATCTCAAGCTGTTAATGGGCGACAATAAAGTGTTCCTTTTTCTGGCCCGGGATTTCGTTTTTATGAAGGAAAATGCTTCTCTTAACGAAGTGCAGCGTATTCTTACCCTGCAGGATTTGCTGCTGCATCCCCAGCGGCAGGCCGTCGTTATCACCACTCCCGGAGGAATGCTGTACCATATTACGTCTCCCCGTCAGATGCAGGAAGATACCATGACCCTGGCACCAGGGCAGGAGATGGCCATCAGCCGGCTATTACAACAGCTGAACGCTGCCGGCTATGAACGGGCCGATACCATTACCCGGCCCGGCCAGTTGGCGGTTAGGGGTGGATTAGTCGACGTCTATCCCGCCGGAGAAAAGCTGCCCTGCCGGATCGATTTTTTTGGCGATACCATTGAGACGGTCAAACATTTTGATCTGGATAGTCAACGTTCCACGCAAACGATACCACAGATAATCATCCATCCTTGCGACGAACTTCAGAAAAATTCGTCGACCGCCACTTTAATGGATTATCTGCCCCTCCATAGTCTGATTTATTTTGACGAGCCCCGGGAATTCTACAACGCCTTGGAAAAGCAGAGTAAGCGCTACCGGGATCAATTGGCCGAAGTCCGTAAGGAAAATAAAGATATACAGGCACTGCAGACGTTGGTCCCGGAGGATCTTCGCGGCGCCATAACCCAAAGACAAACGGTATATCATTCCTTTTTTGCCGGAAATATTCCCCAGGTGCAGGTGGGCTTTTATAAACATATTGCCCAGCGGGAAATGGAATCATTCCACAACCGCACGGAGAGTTTTTACCAGCGGCTGCGGGAATGGCTGGATCGTGATTATGAGGTGTTGCTGGCAGTAAAAAGCAAGGCCCTGCAGGATGAATTATCCGGACAATTATCAGATCATCACTTGAGCGGGGTGAAATTTACCTCCTCGCCTTATGAGCACGGCTTTTTAAGTCCTGATATGGGTATGGCCCTGGTGGGTGAGCGGGATCTGTGGCCGAAAAAGGGTAAAACGGTTAAAAAGCCTAAAAAGCAGGCCGAGCAAAGACTGTTGATCGAAGATTTAAAGTTGGGCGATTATGTGGTGCATGAGAATTACGGCATCGGCATTTACCGTGGCGTTACCCAGGTTGAGAGCGACGGCGTCATCCGGGAATATCTGCTGCTGCAATATGCCGGCGCCGATAAACTCTATTTGCCGGTAGACAAGTTGGAGCTGTTATTTCGCTATTCTCGAACCGATGATAAAAATCCCCGCTTGAATAAATTAGGCGGGACGGAATGGGAACGCACCCGCCAGCGGGTAGCGGCCTCCATTCAGGATATGGCCGAAGAATTGCTGCATCTGTATGCCCTGCGTGAAAGCACTGAAGGTTTCGCCTTTTCACCTGATAGCCCCTGGCAAAGACAGTTCGAGGATGACTTTCCTTATCAAGAGACTCCCGATCAGTTAAAGGCCATTCAGGACACCAAAAGAGATATGGAAATAGGCAAACCCATGGACCGGATTGTTTGCGGCGATGTGGGCTACGGGAAAACCGAGGTGGCCATGCGGGCAGCGTTCAAGGCGGTCATGGACGGAAAACAAGTTGCTATTCTGGTTCCTACTACGGTGCTGGCGGAACAGCATTATCAGACTTTCAGTCAGCGTTTTCAGAACTATCCGGCCAACATTGAAGTATTAAGTCGTTTCCGCACTGCCACCCAGCAGAAGAAAATTGTCCAGTCTATCAACCAGGGGGTGGCGGATATCGTCATAGCTACCCATCGCTTGCTTTCCAAGGATGTGAAATTTAAGAATTTGGGGCTGCTGGTTATTGACGAAGAACATCGCTTTGGGGTGGCCCAGAAGGAAAAAATCAAGGCCCTCAAAGCCCAGGTGGATGTGCTTAGTCTTTCCGCCACGCCGATTCCCCGCAGTCTGCACATGGGTCTTACCGGTCTCCGGGATCTAAGCGTGATAGAAACCCCGCCGCCCCAGCGCTATCCTATCACCACCTATGTAATGGAATACAATGAAGAGATCGTCAGGGAAGCGGTTTTAGCGGAAGTCGCCCGGGGCGGGCAAGTGTTTTTTGTCCATAATCGCATTCAGGATATACAGCGGGTCAAGGCGGATTTGGAAAAACTTTTGCCCCAGGTAAGCATCGCGGTAGGCCATGGCCGCATGCCGGAGGATGAATTGGCCCGGACCATAATGGAATTTATGGAAGGCAAGTTCGATCTGTTTTTATGCACTACCATTATTGAATCCGGATTGGATATGCCCAATGTCAATACGATTATCATAGATATGGCCGACCATATGGGGATGGCCCAACTTTATCAATTGCGAGGCCGGGTGGGCCGTTCCGATCGGATCGCCTTCGCTTATTTAACTTACCGTCCCGACAAAACGGTAACCGAAACGGCACAAAAACGGCTCAATGCCATTCGCGAATTCAATGAACTGGGAGCGGGCATGAAAATTGCTCTGCGTGATCTGGAAATACGCGGCGCCGGCAACATATTAGGAGCCGAACAGCACGGCTATATTTACGCGGTGGGATTTGATTTGTATTGCCGCCTGTTGGAACAGGAAACGTCCAAATTACGGGGAACAGCGGCAGCAGAGCCAGTTAACCCGCAACTGGATATCGATATGGACTATTATATTCCCGACGCCTATATTCCCGATCCCGGCACTAAAATGCGTATCTACCGGCAATTGCTGCTGGCGTCCACAACAGAAGAGATAGAAGACATTCGCAGCGAAGTGGAAGACCGTTTCGGCAAATTGCCAACCGCAGTGGAAAATTTCCTGCAGATAGCGTCGTTGCGTATCAAAGCCAGGGACAAGGAAATAAAGTCGCTGCATCGTAAAGGGAACAAGATTGAAATCGTGTTGAATAAAGACTTGGAAACGAACCTGAAAGCCCCGGGACTGAAAAAAGTAAATGGTCATACCGTGCATATCCAAATGCAGCCCGGCAGTTCCCTGACCGCCTTGCAGGAAATGCTGGACTTTATCTAGGACTCTGTCAACCCTAAGTCCGCATATTATTTGTCGAGGGAAATTTCTGCAGGGCAAGGGGGCGTCAATCACAATACTGGCCGTATTGCGATTGACGACAACGTAGTCCTGCGAAAATTTAGCCGGCGGGAAGCAAGGTTTTAGGTGACGTAGGTACTAGGTCACGCACTAGGTTTGGCCTGCAAGGTGGCGGTTAAAGTTATCTGCTTGCCGGAACGAAGGACGCTCAATGATATTTTATCCCCCACCTTATGGTCTGCGATCATATCCTGTACATCGCTGGAGGAACCAACCGCCGTACCGTTAAAGCCGGTAATTATGTCCTTGCCGGTCAGTCCCGCTGAAGCTGCCGCCGAATCGTTCATGACTTCCACGACCAGCGCGCCTTTGACGGAATCGCTTACCCCCAACTGCTGGCGAAGTTGGGTGGTCAAATCAGTCATGCTGATACCCAGATACGGTTTCTCAATTTTTATACCGCTGATTAATTTCTGCAATACGTCGTTAACCGTGTCGATGGGGATAGCAAATCCTATTCCCTGAGCTTCAGTGCTGACCGCCGTGTTGATGGCAATGACCTGACCGTTTAAATTCAACAGCGGTCCGCCGGAGTTGCCGGGATTGATAGCGGCATCGGTTTGAATCAGGTTTTTGTATTCCCGGTCTTCGATGGTAATCGGACGTCCCTTGGCGGAAATAACCCCGGTGGTAACCGTATGATCGAGACCGTAAGGCTGGCCGATAGCCACCACCCCGTCGCCTACCCGCATCTCGTCTGAATTGCCCAGAGGTAAAGTCGGATAATTGCTGCCGCTTATTTTCAGCACAGCCAGGTCAAGATCCCGATCGGAATTTATTATTTGAGCCGGGATTTCATCCGCTTGGCCGTTCATTTGTACCGTAACCTTCACTGCGTCTTCAATCACATGCTCGTTGGTTAGAATATACCCGTCGGAGGAAATAAGGAAACCAGTGCCAATGCCGGTTTCATATTGGGGAACGGTGGACTGGTTCCCAAAAAAGTTACGGAAAAAGGGATCGTTGAGATAGGGATTCCCCTGCCCGGAGTTTACCTTAACCGAAGATTTGATATTTACCACGGCCGGACTGGCTTTTTCTACCATATCGGCTATACTGACGGTCCCTTCCGGTATGGTCAAAGCCGCGGTCGATGTTTTATTTAACTGGGTGGTGGCAGTGCTTGGAGATGTTTGTCCGGTTATCGCCGCCCACAGGGAAATGCCCTGCTGGTTGGCAATAAAAGCTCCGCCCAGCAAAAATGCAATCAGCAGCAAGATGACGGTTTTGCCAAGCTTTTTCATTAGCAAGTTACTCCTTTCGAAGTTCACCTAATATCACATAATCTAAAAGACTTCTTTCTGCTTATTCTAGACAGGTATTGTGAAGAATCGGTTAATTTTCTATAGAAACCAGATGAAAATGTTGGTTGCACAGTATTTGAAACCCAACCGGCGCTGATAAAATACGGTGGCGACACAGACGACTTGATTTATGCGGCTTGGAGGAGTGTGGCTTATACCATCAGCGCCGGGCGTCTATGGCGGAGGCGCCGGAAACCTTGCGCCGCTTATACCGGTATTGAGCAGCGACCAGGATGATAGTGGGGTACAGGAGGTTCATCGGAAACGTGTATACCTCTAAATATTTAAATCCCAGCAAAGTATATTCTACCGTGTTGGGGAACATGTAGAGAGTGAAGACAATGATGCATAATCCCAGGGGAAGGATTAAAGGCCGGTAATCCTTTAAAAAAAATAAGTCCTGTACTATAAAATTGACTCCTTGATAATAGACCAGGATAGTATACACTCCGGTAAACAGCCAAACGAAAAAAAACAGCAATTCCACCCGTTGAAAATTTTCAAATCCGATCAATCTTGAAGCCGAATAAAGCGGGAACAATGATAAATCCGCCAGTTCTGCCCCTTGCACCGCAATAATGATGATATCGGTCTGAGTCAGCACTGAAGCGCACATCAGAAACCCAAAGAATGCCCTGGACTTGATTTTCTGCAGGTTGGCTACGAAAGGCAGAAACAGAGCGAAGATGATGATCTCGTCAAAAGGCCAATCGGCTGCATAGACAGCACCGGCAATAATTGAACGCCAGCTGTGGCGCAGGGGTTCCAGTTTAGATAAATCGACGATGGGAACGGCTAGAATAAATCCCAAAGTCGATACAAGAATAACAATGACGATCGTTATTTCCCCTAAACGCCCCAGCACGTTGATGCCTTTATATAAACAATAACAGCAGGGCAAGATGAGCAGAGGGCATAAAATTACTCTGGGCAAAAAAGGATAAATGATCTCCATCAGCATGATCATATCGAAAAGAAAAGTAATCAGGATAACAAATATGCCCAAAAACCAAAACCAGTTTAATATGGTGCCGGGAATCTTGCCCAGCACCTCCGTACTGATTTGGGTAATCCTTTGCCCCGGATAAAGGTCGTGAATTTTAAATATGGCATATAAAACGTACAAACCGAAGCAGGCTCCGATTAAGGTGGAAATCCAGGCATTCTGGGACGCCACGCTGCCGGTCAGAAAAACCAGTGCACTGCCAAAAGGCACCAGATACAGCATAAACGCAAATTGCCATCCGGACAAACGATTGTTCATAACTATTTCATCCTCCGTTTATTCCATCACTTGAAAAAATTTTTCGAATGATTCGGAAATCGGTCTTAATAATATCAACAGGCGATTGGGATTAGGCAGAAACTGCGATCCCGTTATGAAATCAATTCCGTAGGCAAGGGCCAGCAGCATAATCGAACCGGCTACAATTAACTCTTTATAAGCCCGCCGGCGAAAAAGTCTTATGACTTCCAGAGAAATAAAGAGTATTACGAACAACACTTGTGCATATAAAAGTCTGAATGGCAACCTATTTTCCCCCAATAAAATTCTATTTGCTTAAATTGGTATGGATGATATCGGCTTCTATATGAAGCTCATAGCCGATATCGGCAAAATGATTGTTCCAGTTTCCTTTGACCTGTTTCCAGGTATCAGGTTGATTTTGCAGCAGCAAAAGCCCCCAGCCCAGTACGTCGCTGTGCAAGCTTTGGGCTTTGCGGATGCAACTGTCGAGTTGACGGGCAATCTCCTGCTTGGCTGCCTTTTCTATCTCTTCCAAGTTGGCCGGCTTGATGATTGTTTCCATGCCGCTGGTTTTTTCAATTAAGGCCAGACGGGTTTTTATAGTTATCTGCATGGTGATTTTGCCGCCCTGCACGATGGGTTTGGTAGAACTGCTGAAACGAAGGATCTCCAAAACGGAATAAGTTCCCGGCTCATAAGGGCATTCAATAACAAACAATCCGCCCATCTTCGTTCCGGAAGCCAGCCAGCGGTAACCGCGGCTCTCATATTCGGTAAAAGAACCGACCATTTTGTCTTTGCGGAATACGGCGGTTCCCTGCAATATTGCCCTTTTGCTGTTGCCGGGCATATTTTCGGTCTTGTCCTGAACGGAGGTAACGGAGGTTTTCGGAGATTTTATAGCACGAACAGCAATTTGAGGAACCGCCGGTTCGATGCCGGGGGTAAGCAATTTATAGACAAAGTCGCTGAGGGTCACGGGCACATAAATGCCTGACAATAATTCATTTACGGTGACCAATCGTTTTAAGGAACGGTCAGAATCATTTACCAACCGCAAAATTTCTTCAGGGCTGCTGTTGTCACCAATGAAAAGATTGATTTCCGGAGAAATATTGCGGTTACGGGTTATAAGATCGATACATGCGCTGAGATCTTTTTGGGCCAGTTTATCTCCAATGATCATACTGCGTACATGAGCGTATTCCGGAATTTTTGATAATGAAAGCAAGCTCCGACGGGCCGCCATAGCGGCGCCGTAATCTTTACTTACGGTTATGGCCGGCATGGTTTGACCGGAACCGGATGAATCTCCCGGAGACGACGGCGAAGTAAACAAGCAAGAAAAACGCAGTTGCCCGTCTTCTTCATTCAGAGCCAACCCGATCGAGGTAGTAACGGCTTTATCATTAATTTCCTGTGCGTCCCAGCAACCTGCGCTGCCCGGCAAGGAAATTACCATTAGAATGATCAAAAATTTTTTAAACATGGCTGCTCCTTAAATTTATTTGTCAAACATAAAGGTTAATGCTTCAAACATGGCGATTATCGGCCATTTTAGAAAAAACGACAGTCCCAATAATAGCCCTATTGCCAGGAAAAACATAAAAACTCCCAATTCCTTATGCTGATGACGGCGGATCAAAGGTGGAGTTTCAATTATCAGAATCAGCAAGCATAGCCCGATATATAGCCAAATCATTCGTATATCTCCCGTTCCGGCCTTAACGAAGCACGAAAGTCTTATCCGTTAAATAGCTGCGGCGCAGATTAAAATCGATGGTTATTTCATAAGGTATTTCCGTAAAGAGCAGATCCCAGTCCCCTCCGATTTTGGCCCAGATCTGTGGGTCTTTTCGGTAGATTAAATGCCCCCAGCCCAAAATATCGCTATTTAACGCTCTGGCCTTGTTTATGGCCATTACCATCTGACGTTCCAATTCTTGTTCAGCCGAGTTCTCAATTAATTTGAATATTGCGGGTGTGAACAGATTTTCCGTGCCGCTCTGTTCATAAAGATTGCCGTCCATTTCCATTTTTATAGACATTTTGATCTTCGCACCGTCAATAACCGGTTCGACTTTTAGGTTGGAAGATGAGATTTCCAGCGTAATCTTATGACTGGGGTTGATGGGGGAAGCTATCAGAAATATACTTCTGGATTTAGCTTTGGGATCCAATAAATTGAAGCCGCGGCTCTCCATTTCATTCAGCGTTCCGATCATTTTAGCGTCTTTAAAGACGGCGGTATCTTCCAGCAATAGCTGCTTTTCATTACCGTTTTTGCGGATGGTGATCATGGGTATAGTC
This sequence comes from Syntrophomonas sp., assembly GCA_035561215.1. GTDB lineage: Bacteria > Bacillota > Syntrophomonadia > Syntrophomonadales > Syntrophomonadaceae > Syntrophomonas_B. The sequence continues at coordinate 8,169 of DATMYB010000157.1, forward strand.
GGCTCGATACCGGGAGCGGCAAGAGCCTCGAGAAAATTTTCGGTGCTCACATGCTTATATATGCCCAGCAGTTTTTCTTGATTTTTAAGCATTTTCTTGATAGCCATGCCGCTGTAGTTCTCCAGATAGGCATTTACATTCAACACTTGCTCCGGGGTGACATCCTTGGTTACCACCAGAGTAGTGGTACGGCTGGCAAAACGGTTGCGGACGAGAAAGTCCACCTGTTCCTTAAAACCTTTTTTTGCCATGTCCTCGCTGAGTACGGTTACTTGAATCTGACTCCAAAGGGAAATAGAGGAAAAGAACATGCTTATATTGCGGCTAGCTTCGGAAACCGTTCGCCCGCTGGCAGATATGACCGAAAACTGAGGAACGTCGCTTTCACCACCGTATTCCGGGCTGCTGGGCTTGGCAATCTGTATATAAATAACGACCTCGTTGTTGATTAAATCGGTACCGAAGG
>DATMYB010000158.1:0-5970 GCA_035561215.1 Syntrophomonas sp.
AAATCTGCCCAAATTATGTGCACGAATATACGGAATGTTGTACTAAGCTATATAGCATTATACTACATTGCCAATATTAGAAAGTTAAATCGGCGGGCATTTGGTCGCCGGTCTGCATATTTGTTCACTTCCTAATGAAGAATATGAGAAAAGCGAGGTGTTGTATTATGGCGCAGTTAGGCGACCCTTTTGTAGGCAATGTGCCAAAAAAACTTGGCATGCCCGAGATGCTGCAGGCTCTTAGGGTGGATATCGCAGGAGAGCTTGAGGCCATTATGGGTTATGAAGCTCATATAATGGCAACCGATGATCCCCGTATCAAAAAAGTCCTTTCCCACATAGCCAATGAAGAACGCCAGCATGTGGGTGAGCTTCAACAACTGCTTATGGTCTTGAGCCCGAATGAAGGGACCTATTTCCAGCAGGGCCAGCAGGCCATCCAACAGCAGGAAGCCCAAAACTTCCAGCCGCCCATACAGTAGAGAAAAGCCAAACCATAAGGGGGTTCTAAACCGTTAGATAGAACCCCCTGAATGAGTTTCCTTCAAATCATTTCTTTCACCGTTTGACAAGCCGGGTCAATTGATATGGCGCTTGAATGAAAGCGTAAAGGCGTTCGCCAAAAAAACAGCAGCTGCACCGCATAGGTAGCCCTGGATTATCAAATAGCTAAGAGCCAGGACCATTTACTAAAAAGCGAACCCACCCATTTCTTAAACTCAATCAATAATGCCTTTGCCTTTTAATGCAGCGATTTCATCGTCGCTGTAGCCCAATAGCCTGCTAAGGATTGCCGCCGTGTCCTGACCAAGGGTGGGAGCTCCCCGCCATACCTGTCCAGGGGTCTTGCTCATCTTGGGGGCAATGCCAAAAGCTTCTACTTCTTTGCCAAGAGTCTCATCCACATATTTGACGAAATTATTCCTGCCGTGCCAGTGCGGATCTTCATATATTTCCTGGGCATTCCTGGCCGTAGCAAATGGAACATTAAAATTTTTAAAGTTTTCATACAGGTAATGGGAATCGTGACTGGTCACAAATTCTTCTACCCGGCGTTCCAACTCCCGGCCGAGCGGTGAATTTACTGCCTCTTGAGAGCATCCTGCTTCCAGGTAGGGGAATTTTTCGACATCTATATTCATTGACTTCAAACAGCGTTCATAAACATCGCGGCCATAAGCGCCTACCAACCCATATTTTCCGTCCTTTGTCTTGTAGGTGTTACCGGGCTGGAAAACCGGGACCTTGTTGCCATTCCTTTTTTTGAGCCATCCAGCATTTATCCAGGCGGAAAAAGCATCGTCCAGTATCCGTGCTCCTGACTCAGCTTGAGATACGTCAATTACTTGACCCTGGCCAGTATTTTGGACGTTTACATAAGCGGCCACAATCCCAAAGGCTGCGAAAATTGCCGTAATATAATCGTTTATAAACGCGCCTGACCTCAACACCGGTTGTGGCTCGGGAAAACCGTTAAGAAACATTGAACCGCTTTCCGCCTGGCCGATAGGGTCATAGGAAGGTTTATTGCAAATTTCCGGATCTCCACCAAATTGCGGCCTTCCAAAACCGCTTACATGACAGATTATTAACTTGGGATTGACTTCCAGCAACATCTCATCAGTAATGCCCAGTTTACCAATCCAAACCATGTTCTCTATCCATACGTCCACATTTTTGATAAGAGATAGAAAAATCTCTTTGGATTCCGGATAATTCAAATTCGTATTCAGGGTAAAGCTTAACCGGTTTCTTCCATTCTGAATGAATACCGCGCTTATCGCTTTACCTTCGTTAACTACCTGGGGAGCCTGCCCGCGGCCTGGATCGCCTATGTTGGGTCGCTCAATTTGTATAACCTCCGCTCCAAAGTCACTGAGCATGGTAGCTGCAAAGGGTGCCGCGTTTATCGTCCCGTTGCACAATACTCTCATGCCGGTCAGCGGTCCATATACGGAGGCAAAAGCTGGCGCAGGAACGCGTTCGATGATTTTCCATCTTTCCATACTGAATCTTAGCCTCATTTCCTGTTAAGTTTCTCCGATAGTTATGCAAGAGGCGTGCCATCAGTAATAGACCTGACTGTCTTTATATATGGGGCGATATCGAGCGGCCTGTCTTTGCGAAATGAGGTGTTGTTTGGGGGAGCTTATGGCTTACAAGAAGGAATGTATTTTTGTTTAATTCTTCAGGAAATAATGAGAATATTTTGCATATTGGAGAAAAAGTGAAAAGCCCTAATTATGCTATCAGACTTTATACCGGGTGGCATGCATAGCTGCTATGTGAAACAAGGTATGGGAGCTCAGTTGGCATTTTGAATTAGGAGACCTGGAATATTTTGTTGGCAGGAATGCACTCATCAACTATAATATTGCCGGATGGCAACTGCAGCCTTAATTATTTTTTTTGTAAAAGCAAAAGTCTTACTCCACAGTACCGGCTTGTTGTATAAACAGGAGATATATATGAAAACTTTACTTATCACCGAAAAACCTTCGGTAGCCCAGGATATAGCCAAATCCCTCCCTGAAAGATTCAATAAACACGACGGCTTTCTTGAGGGGGGCAACCTGATCATCTCATGGGCGGTGGGACATCTCTTAGAGCTGGCTATGCCTCAGGATTATGATGAAAAGCTTCAGCGATGGAGCATTAGTATGCTTCCGGTTATTCCTGAGCCTTTTCAATTACGTCCCAAGCAAGCTTCCCTGAAACAGTTGAAAATTCTGCGCGATCTAATCAAAAGGCAGGATGTTGATAGGCTTATCAATGGCTGCGATGCGGCGCGGGAAGGAGAACTGATATTTAGATATATAATTCAATTTCTTAAATGCAGCAAACCTCACTCTCGTCTCTGGTTGTCCGAAACCACTCCGGCAGCCATTCGAAGTGCTTTTGATAATCTAAGGCCGGATTCAGAGATGCAAAACCTGGCCCAGGCTGCAATATCACGCAGTCAAGCAGATTGGATAGTCGGAATTAACGCCACCCGAGGTTTTACGGTTCAGTTTGGCGACAAGTTGACGGTTGGACGTGTTCAAACCCCCACCCTGGCCATTATCGTCAATCGGGAAAGAGAAATTGAGAACTTTACCCCTTCCCCGTATTTTGAAATTGAAGGACTTTTCGTTATAAACAGCGAGTTAAACTTCAAGGGTAAATGGTTCAAAGGCAAGAAAGACCGTTTTAGCCACCGGGCCCAGGCGGAAGAGATCCTTGAACTTTTGGTTCCTGGCTCCCTGGCAACAATAACTGATGTAAAGCAAAAAGAAGTTCAGGAGAAGCCGCCCCAATTGTTCAACCTCAATGACCTCCAGAAAGAGGCCAATAAAAAATACGGCTTTACGGCTGAACAGACGCTTAATATTGCGCAAAAACTGTATGAAAATCATTTGATTACCTATCCCAGGACCGACAGCAGGTATTTGACAGCGGATATGGCAGCTACATTGCCGGAAAGATTGAATGCCTTGATGAATACCGCTTTGGGAACGGTAATTAATGAAATAAAGACGAGGATGATAAAAGATAAGAGATACGTTAATGACAAAAAAGTCACCGATCATACCGCCATAGTGGTAACTGATTGCGTGCCGGTTAAGATGAGCCCCCAAGAAGAGCAGATATATATGCTGATCGCCAAACGCATGGTTGCGATATTCCTGCCGCCGGCCAAAATTAGACGAACCACTGTAATAACTACCTGTTGTGGCGAGACATTTGTCAGCCGGGGCCGAGTGATAGCAGAACCTGGCTGGAAGGTATTGTATGGCAATGTACCGACTGATGACGAAGAGAACCAGGAGCCAACCCTGCCCGCCGTAGTCCTAAACCAGGCTCTCCAATTAGAGAAAGCGGAGATCTTTGATAAGGAGACCAAGCCGCCCAAAAGATATACTGAAGCAGATTTACTGAGCGCCATGGAAAACGCCGGTCGCAGAATTGACGATGAGGAGCTGCGGGAAGCCATGGCCGGGAAAGGATTGGGCACGCCGGCCACCAGGGCGGCGATCATTGAAAAGTTAATTTCGGTTGGATACATAGAGCGTCAAAAGAAGACCCTGATTCCTACCGATAAAGGAAAGCATCTTATAGATATTGTTACATCGGAACTGAAGGACCCGGAGCTGACGGCGGAATGGGAGAAGAAGCTGGCTGATATCGAAAAAGGGCAGTATGAAAGAGATGTTTTTATGCAGGAGATAAAGGAATTTACCGGTCAGATTATTTCCAACTTAATAGCTAAAGATTCCGCTCCAAGTCCGGGCGGGAATGATGCCGTTAATTATATAGGGCCCTGTCCAGTCTGCGGTAGGCCAGTGCTTGAAGGCCAGAAAGGCTATGGTTGTTCCGGTTGGAGGGATGGCTGCCAATTTGTGATCTGGAAGCTTATCGCCGGAATGAAAATCAGCGAGAATCAGGCTAAAAAACTACTTAGAGAAGGTAAAACTGCCGTTTTAAAAGGCTTTAAATCAAAAGCCGGAAAAGTATTTGATACTGCTTTGAAAATTGAAAAAGGACAGGTGGTATTTGATTTCCGAAAAAACACAAAGTAGATAAGAGATTCTTTTATGAAACGCAGACCATTTCATACCGACAACGATATTAAGCAATAAAGATGTATAACATTGACAATATCTAGGGAAGCAATAAGGAATACCGATGGCGTTTCCGGAGTTATGGCAAGCTATACGGTAGATGCGGCGGGATCAGTCGAGGATAAAGATTATACCTTTCGCATCAACGGTTTGGCTGCAGCCGATACTTCCGCTTCAGATGATATCAACAAACTGAAAATGATAGAGGCGCAGTACGACCAGCTGGCCGGGCTTGTAGCGGCTAAAAATAGCCTTGCACAGGGGTGGGTAGGATACGATGCCAATGCCGCGCAAATAGCAAAAGGTGAGGCGCAGCTTGCTGCCGCCAAACAGGATCTTGAAAGTGGAGAGGCGGAATATTCCGCAAAGAGCGGTTTACAGCCTCCGCGCTATCCATGGTCTAATTGCCTCTGTCTTCCAAACCGAAATCTTCAGGGTCACAGCGGCAGATCATTACATGGCGTCTTGTGCCCGCATCTTTGATATAACGGAAACCTTCTTTTTCAAACGTCGATACGAAGCCCATAAACCGATAGCTTGGGGATTCTGGATCGACGGGATAAGCTTCCAGATACTTCGCGCCATTGTTTTTGGCGTATGTCCTAGCGTAATCAATCAGAAGATGTACAAGCCCTTTACCCCGAAATTCCCTCACGATATAGAAGCAAGTAATGGACCAGACGTTTTCTATATCGTCGTCGCCGCCCAGTCTTTGATGTGTCTCTCTGGGGGCGATGGAGCACCATGCGATCGGACATCCATCGGCGTAAGCCAGAAGACCAATCGGAACACCTGACCACACGCGTTCTTTGATAAACGCCTTCCGGCACACGCTGGTGTTGGTTTTCAGTTCTTCCTTGGTCATTCGCCAGACCATGCACCAACAATTGTTCAGCTTTCCTTTCGATTCAAAGAAAGCCTCAAAGTCGGCCCAGTTTGTCATATCAACCGGTCTGATTTCGATGCTGGACTCATTAAGCATTTCGATTATGCCCCCTTGTTTATGGGTTCATAATACCTTTTTTCAATCCTATAAACAACTGACTCCTGGTTGAATGATATAAACCAGATCAGCAAAAAAACGCGTTTTGTATCGCTTAAGCCATTTATGTAAAATTGCCCTATCTATAATTCAATTTGTATGCCAGTCCCGATATGTTGGTTCAAGGGACTGGCATTTCATTTTAAATGTGCCCACTTTAGCATACATATGTAGCGTTATTCGTACAGTTGGCTGTTTGAAAATTAATCCCATAATCGCGTGTATTTGGAGGTTTACATGGTTTTCCATTGGTTTCTAGAAATGGCATGCTAATTGCAAAGCCATAGTAGTATTGGGTTTAATTTTGTGCGACGACTTAACAACTGG
>DATMYB010000159.1:0-3673 GCA_035561215.1 Syntrophomonas sp.
AATTTATACTTAGTAAAGTTCCATTCTAAATCAGACAAGAACAGCAAGACACGCGCGATCATACGATTGTCCATGCCGCTAGCACACAGGAGGTGTTACTAGTCGAAGTTGAAAAAAATACCAGAATCGTTGAGGCATACATCGGGGAATACGCCAGCGGTAAAAGTGAAATAGCTATTAACAGGGCTCTGGAACTGAAGGGTCAAGGTCGGCAAGTTACTTTAGTCGACTTGGATACAGTCGAGCCTTTTTATACTTTAAGACCGATTAAGAAACAATTGGAAGAGCATGGCTTAAATGTAATCAGTTTTTCGCGGGAAGATTCATTCGGACTGGGTGAAACCGGTGCCATGTTGAATCCCCGGGCCCGTTGGGCGTTGAGAAACGATGGCGATATAATTCTGGATATCGGCTATGGAGTATTTGGAGCCCAGACCCTTAATTTAGTCGAAGATATTGACCGGACTCCGGAATTAAAAGTAATTGCAGTTCTGAACGCGTCGCGCCCCATGACCAATTCGGTGGATCGAATTATAGAATACGTGGCAGGGTTGGGTAGAGTAGACGCAATCGCGGCCAATACCCATATGGGTGATGAGACTACTCCCGCAATAATAAATGAAGGAAACCGTATTATTATGGAAGCGGCCCGGGCCATAAATTTGCCGGTTATATACACGGTAGTGGTCGAAACCCTTAAGGACAGCGATGTGATGGACTTTAACTTGCCGGTCAAGTATATAAAACGGTATATGCCGGCAGCGATGTGGTAAACTTAAAAGTTTATTCTCATAAAAATCGATTTATAGGAGGTGCGTTATCTATATGCAGAGAGTAATTGGCGAAAGTAAAAAAGCATTTATGACTGGCAATGAAGCTGCCGCCTGGGCTAGTTTAGCGGCTGGCGCGGATATAATGTTTGGTTACCCCATTACCCCTCAGAATGAAATAATGCATTATTGGACACGAATGGCACCTAAATACGGCAAAGGATTTTTACAAACAGAGGATGAATTGTCCGCAGGTTTTACGGTTTGCGGCGGAGTCCAGAGCGGTAAGAAAGCCTTTACGGCTACTGCCGGCCCTGGCAATGTGTTGATGCAGGAACCCTTCGGCATGGCTGAGGCCATGCGCTTACCCTTGCTGGCTATCATTCAGCAGCGCGGCGGGCCATCATCGGGAACCGTTGTTTATTCTCAACAGGAGGTGGGCCTGACCACTTACGGAGGGAATGGAGAAGGACACCGTATCGTTTATTCCACCGCTACTCATCAGGAGATCTTCGATTATATTATCAAAGGATTCAATAACGCCTGGAAATATAGATTTCCAGTATTTATTCTTGGCGATGGCTATCAGGCCAAGATGCGCGAACCTTTGGAAATGTATGACCCCGAAAGTCGCGGGATTGAAATGGTCGAGACCTATCCGATGATCGGATTGGGAGGCAAAATAGGCGTAGACCGTGAGCCTAGTCACCTGTGCAACATTTATAGCCTGGAAGAGGAATTATACGAAGTAATCACTAAAGTACAAGCAGAATACGATGCCCTGGCGCCGCAGATTACGGAATACGAAGAGAAAAATTGCGAAGATGCGGATATAATTATTATTACCCACGGAGTCGTGTCCAGAGCGGCCGATGACGCCGTAAAAGCTTTACGCGCTCAGGGAATTAAAGCGGGTTATTTCAGACCCATAACTTTAAGGCCCTTCCCGCAGAAAGAGTTGCGGGCGGCCATTGCCAAAAACAGCGTTAAGAAGCTATTAATTGCAGAATCAGCCATAGGCCAATTGGAACGGTTGGTGAAACAGGAGATTTACGGTGAAACTGCTAAGATAGAAACTTTGTTTATGCCTGCAGTTGGAATTATAGACAGCGATATTATGGATAAAGTTAAGTCGGTCTTGTAGGAAGGAGGTAAAATAATGGCAATTCAAGCAATTCCTAAGTCATGGTATCTGCCCACCAAACCTCATAAATTCTGTCCCGGCTGCGGGCATGGCATTGTGCTCAAAGCTTTAGGAGAAGTCATAGATGAACTGGAAATACAGGATCAAGTAATATTCGGCTGTGATATCGGATGTTCGCTGCTGTCATGGAACTTTTTCGCCTGTGACAGCACCCAGACTCATCACGGTAGAACAACTCCGGTAATGGTAGGAATAAAAAGATCCCGCCCTGAATTGGTCTGCGTTGGTTACATGGGTGACGGGGGCGGTTACTCCATTGGCTCCCAGCACCTGTTGAATTCAGCCGTAAGAAATGAAAAGGTTACGCTGATTTTGGTAAACAATACCAATTACGGTATGACCGGCGGACAGATGGCGCCCACCACCTTGCCCGGGCAGAAGACGGAAACCACCCCTTATGGAAGAGATCCGCAAGTGACCGGATATCCGACCATGGGACCTGAGTTTATTGCCCAGCTAACGTCTGACGGCGCGTATGTAGCCCGGGCTACGGTATCAAAATATAAACAACTGAAGAAATACATTAAAACCGCAGTAAGAAACCAGATGGAAGGCAACGGCTTCTCCTTTGTGGAAGTCCTTTCCACCTGTCCGACCAACTGGCGCACTAATGCCCAGCAGACCTGGAATTTCCTCGAAGATGAAATGGAGAAATATTTCCCGGTTGGGGAACTTAAAAATCCGTTCGGAAAGGGGGATAAATAATGTCTTTGACAAGAATAGCTCTGGCAGGAGAAGGCGGACAGGGTGTCCAATCCATTGCCGAAATATTAGCTGAGGCTGCTTATAACGAAAACCAGCAGGCTTTATATATCCCTAACTTTGGACTGGAGCAACGCGGCGGAGTTTCAATTGCTTTCCTGCAATTCAGCGATAAGCGGATCGGTGCTCCCAAATTCCAGAAGGCGGATATCGTTATTGCCTTGAGCGAGCGGGCCGTAGCCAGGACAAGAGGTTATTCGGGCCCGGAAACTCTTTTTGTATATGACAGCGGATTTAATGTAGCTAAGGAAGACCTTCCGGAAGTGGCTCAGCAAATTATTCCCTTACCGGCCATTGACACCGCCAACAACGAATTGCATCCGCGAGTATTCAATATCATTATAATGGGAGCCGTAATCGGTCTGAGTAAAGTGGTAAGCTTTGAAGCGGCCAAGGCGGCGCTGGAACACAAACTCGGCTATAAATTCGAGAAAGATCCACAATTGAGAGAGCTTAACTTCAAGGCCTTGGAAATTGGACGGGAAATGGCTGAGAAATCCCTTAAGAAAGGGGTGGCAAGTAATGTCTAAAGATAACGAGGCGGTCAGCTTTGAACTTGATAAAGCTACCTTCAATATATTTCCGGGGTTTTGCAAAGGCTGCGGATTGTGTAAAGAGAAATGCCCCAACCAGGTAATTGTCTGGTCGGATAAATTGGGAGTATACGGTACGCCCACCGTTAAACCAAAAGACGAGGACAGCTGCATTGCCTGCAGCATATGCGAGATGGTCTGTCCCGATTGCGCTATATCGATTATTAAGAAAAGGAAACAAAAAGCCGTTTAAAGATCGTAAATCAGGACCCTGCAGTGCAGGGTCCTGATTTCATAAATACTTCTTTAAAAACAGGAGCAAGCCCGTATCATCCAAAAGTGATTTGGGCTTGCTTTGTATTCGGCTGTATTCTTGTCGCGTCTGTGTGGCTAAGATATAATCA
>DATMYB010000160.1:0-6230 GCA_035561215.1 Syntrophomonas sp.
TCTTTAAACAGTCATCATTAAAAAATAAAAGGCGGAGAGGAGAATTTAATTATGAACGCAATCAAAGATATATACGGCAAGGAAAAAACCAAAAAGGCTGTTAAGCCTGATCTGACTATGATTAAAAACGACAAAGCCCCAACCAAGGCAGAACCCCAAAAATACACCAATGAGGAACTGAACGAGCAAATGTACTATTTTTACAACAACGGCGGTCCGGCCATGGATATCTAACCTGACCTGGGGGAATTGGTCAGAATGGCTCTGATGCACAACCAGCAATTGTGAGCAGAGCCTTTACTATTTATGTTTTTTACCCAGCAGCTTGCTCGGTCACTTCGACCGCTAAGATGTTATAGCCGCTATCATTTCAGCTTCCCCATTATCATATCAATTGTCAAGTGAAATGACTCCTGCTCACCCAAAATTAACCGACCGCATTTATCGCTGTCGCCCCCACCGTTTATTTTGAGGATGCTGCCTTCCCCGGGAAGGAGTGACTACGCAGCGTCTCCCCCAACTGCCTGGGGGAAGCTGAAATGCAAGCGCCCACCGTTAAAAAAATGTAACATTTATGTCATACGGCAACTAATTCCTAACACGTAAGTTACACTTTTGTTACAACATGATGTTACGATAATGATATCCCGGGCCATTATTAGTGCTAAATGCCCTAATTTTCAGGGTTTTTCCCTTAGCTTTACTTGTTGGCACGCAAATTGCAGTATAAAGGGTCAAACAACAAAAACAATAACATTAAATAAAAAGGGGGTATGAAACATGAACGCAATCAGAGATATGTACGGGAAAGACAAAACCGAGAAGGCTGCTATCAAACCCAATTTCACCGTAGTGAAAACCGAAAACAAAGTTGAAGCTGAATCTAAAAAATACACCAACGAATACCTGAACGAAATGATGTACCGCTTCTACAATAACGGCGGTCCGGCCATGGACATCTAAACGGACCGTAAAGCTAAAAACAGAAAGGAGAATAAATCATGAATGCAATCAGAGATATGTATGGTAAAGACAAGACCGAGCAGGCTGGCAGCAAACCTAATTTCATCGTAGTGAAAACCGAAAACAAAGTTGAAGCCGAAACCAAGCAACACACCAACGAGTACCTGAACGAAATGATGTACCGCTTTTACAACAACGGCGGTCCGGCCATGGACATCTAAACGGGCCATAAACCTAAAACAGAAAGGAGAATAAATCATGAACGCAATCAGAGATATGTATGGTAAAGACAGAACCGAGCAGGCTGCCGTCAAACTCAATTTCACCGTAATCAAGGTCAAAAGTAAGGCTGAAGCTGAAACCAAAAAATGCACCAACGAATATCTGAACGAAATGATGTACCGCTTCTACAACAACGGAGGTCAGATTATGGATATGTAGGAGGCCGATGAAATGCCATATAAAATAATATTATGAGAAGGCTCTGATACAGGATTTATCAGAGCCTTCTCATTTTTTGCCGCTGCTTTAGTACACCATTCACCTCAAATAAATTTTCCTGGTTGGCTTTTCTATCTCCAATCTTATCGCATTCAATTAAGCGCACGCTTAATGTCTTGCGGATCTGAACCAAGCATAATCGCTGACCGTGTCCGCGAGTTTTTGCGGATTTACGCCTGCAGCCGTGATCATCCATAAACTGCTATCGGATATATACAATATATATTCACCGTCTCCGGACCACTGCGGTTTTTGGATATTCACTCCGGCCTGAGACAAGCTCGCCGCCCCGCTCCCATCAAGATTGGACGTCCATAAGCGCCGCGATCCCTTCCATTGCTCGAATTCATCCGCACCGGGATACACCCCCGACCCCAGATCCGGAGCAGCCACAAAAGCAATCTGGCTTTGATCAGGAGAAAATGCTGGGTCCGCGGGTACTATCCCTGCCGGCAGATTTAGCCGCTGCACTTTCCCATTATAAATATCACCCAACTCCAGCCATTTATTGGTCCAGATTTCACGTCCATCCCCTGCCGCCCTTAGCACTTTTCCGTCACTGGCTAAAACCGTCCACTGGGGATAGGTCAGAGCGGCGGAAAAGCGATAGGTCTCCTGCCCTCCCAACCTATAGCTGCATAATTCCAAACCATCGGCAGCAATTGAAGCTGAATGACCGGGATCCTCCCGATACAAAATTCCTTTGCCGTTGGGCCACCAGGCAACAGGTTCGATGCCTGCCGCCTCACTGACCAGATGTTGTTGTGTTTTATTGGCGGCCAAATCGAAAGTAAACAGCGCATCACTGCGGTTCTGCACTTCTTCGGGTCTATAGGACAAAGTGGCGCTGTAAGCCAGTTTCTGTCCGTCCGACGACCAGGCGAGCCAGGGAGTAATCTCAGTATCTTTTACTATCTGGGTTGCTTTATTTTCAATACTTACCAGCCACAATCCCTGGCAACTGACGGCCAACTGATTCTCTACCGGTGACCAGACACAGGCAAAGGGCATTACTTCTTCAGGCAGTCCCTGCACCTGCAGCGCCTTGCTCCCATCCCGTTTCACCAGCCACAGCGATCCGGCGATGTCGCTCTCGGCTTCTGTCTGCACATATGCCAGCCATTGCCCGTCGTAAGACCACTGCGGACATTGGGCCAGACCGGAATGACTCAATTTTTTTGTCGTACCGGTTTCTCCATCCAAAACATAAAGCCGACCGGCCTGCACATAGGCCAGGTAACCTTGATTGCTAAACACACCGTCGTAGGGTGTCGCTACTTTCTCGATGTTGCTGACATCTTCTTTACTGATGCCTTCATTGGTGTTGCTATCGTCTTTATTACTATCTGTATTCATTGGGTGGTTCTTAATACCGTCGCCGGTTTCTCCCCGACTTATGGCGCTGCTATGTATTTGCATCCACCCTGCAAACGCAACAATTATAATTAAAACCGCCAACAGCCAGGCAGGTTTAAAAAATTTTTTAGGCATCTTTATTTACCTTCGCAATCTCCAATATCTTCAACAATATATTACGTTGACGGATCAGTATTGACAGAAATTTCGTAAAACCTTTAATAGGTATACTCCGGCTTATAATATAGCTTGCATGTATTAAAAAAATTTTTTGACAGGAATAATTATCCATCCCAGTCGTCTGTTACATCTAAAAGTCTATTTAATCCGGCAAGAAAATTTTCGGAAGGGAAGGTGGAGGAGAGAGTAACACTGGACGTATGCGATCGACGACAGCACCCCCACGCCTCGCATAGGCGAGGATTTAGCCGGCGGGGATAAAGTTTTAGGTGTAATAGCCTACTCACCTCGTGTCATATACTATACTTTACAGTGCAAGCTAATTATTTGGTTTTCGTAATCAACATTAGAACTGTTTTATTTAGAATTGGGGGATGGATAATGAAAACTTGCAGCCTAAAAAAAATTACCGCGATCATATTGGTAATTTTATTGGCAAGCAGCCTGACCGGATGCAATCCGGCAAAAGAAAATGAAAAATCAAACCCAAACACGACCGACAATAAAGCCGCTCTGGCAGCGGAATTTGCGCCTTACAATGAACCTTCCGTGGATGAACAGCCATCATTAAAAGCTTACTCGGTAGCCGCAGATCTCAGCAATATTGAAAACCATCAACGGTTTCAATTTTCACCCGCAGCCCAGTCGTTACTGGTTAAAAACGGTTTCGTGGTATTAACTCCAAATTACTCCGAATACTATCCTTTGTATGAAACCAACCGATATGACAGCGTAGTGCCCAATCTGGTAACGACCGACTCGATGCTGCACAATTATCATCTTTACTTTGATTATCTGTTAAAAACCACGGAAGAAGATAAACTAATACCCGAGTTGAAGCAATTGAGCCAAGGGATGCTGGAGGCCTCACGGAAACAGTATAAAGAAGCGCCGGAAGGTGAATGGAAAACCGCCGCCGCCCGCAATTTGGCTTTCTTCTCCGTTGCCGATCAATTAATCAATTCCGGCACGGCCATTCCGGCGGAGGTGCGTGAAGAAGTGCAGGCAGAACTGCAATTGATAAAAGCTCATAATCAAACCGCCATCTCCCCGATAATGAGCATGGGGACTAAAAAGGATGAACTGGAATCTTTAAAAGAAGATTATACCCAATACATCCCCCGCGGGCATTACACTCGCAGCGAGGCGCTAAAATCCTATTTTGAAACGATGATGTGGTATGGCCGCATAACGTTCCGGCTTAAGAATGACAGCGAAACCCGCTCCGCTGTTTTAATGACCGCTGCCTTGAACCAGGACGCAAACCTTTCCGCCTGGAACAACATTAACAGCGTTACCGAATTTTTTGTCGGTCGTAACGACGACCCTGGTTATTCGGAGTATGCCGGGTTGCTCAAAAAAATCTACGGCGCCGTTCCGACGGTACAGGATTTAGCCTCCCAAACAGATAAATGGAGTTCCTTCGTGAAAGCGGCAGCCACATTGAAGGGGCCCTCCATCAACTCAATTCCTATCTATGATGCCAATATCCAGCCGGACCGGGAGAAAGAAATCAAAGGCTTCCGCTTCATGGGGCAGCGCTATACCCTTGATGCCGACATATTCCAGCGCCTGGTGTACCGTGAAGTGGGAGAAAATCCTCAGGGCGAACGGCGGATGCTGCCGAAAGGATTGGACATTCCTGCGGTAATGGGTTCCGCTGAAGCCCAAAAGATTTTAAAAGACCTGGGGGAAGAAGAATATCCCAATTACTCCGCCAATATGAGCAAAATGCAGCAATACGTTTCCTCCTTGTCCGCGGACACCTGGCATCAAAATCTGTACTGGGGCTGGCTCAATACATTGCAACCGCTGCTGGGTACGGTTCCGGAAGGCTACCCTTCGTTCATGCGTAACCAAGCCTGGACACGCAAAAGCCTGAGTACGTATTTAGGCAGTTGGACCGAACTTAAACACGATACCGTGCTATATGCCAAACAAGTTTATGCGGAAGCCGGCGGTGGCGGTGACGCCAAGGATGACGACCGCGGCTATGTGGAGCCCAATCCTAAACTGTACGCGCGTCTGGCCGCTCTGACCGCCATGACCAGTGACGGTTTGCAAAGCCGTGGTTTACTGGACAAAAACGATGCGGAAAATTTGAACCGCTTACAAAAACTTTCTCTGGACCTTAAAACCATATCCGAGAAGGAACTCAAAGGCCAATCCCTGAGCGACAGCGAATATGAACTCATCCGCGGCTACGGCGCGCAGTTGGAACATTTTTGGCTGGAAACATTAAAGGGGCAAGACCAAAACCGCGGCTCCAACCAGTTGCTGGTCGACAACCCGGCCATGGTGGTAGCCGATGTGGCTACCGACCCTAACGGGACTGTTTTAGAGGAAGGCACCGGCTTTATTCAGACCATCTATGCAGTCGTGCCGGTGGAAGGCAAGCTGCGCATAGCCCGCGGCGGCGTTTACTCCTATTACGAATTCCCTTGGCCGGCCAACGACCGCCTAACCGACGACGCTTGGCGCGAACTGTTGTATTACGACAAAGCACCGGCGGCTCCTGATTGGACCAGCGCTTTTATTGCGTCCGACGGTGAATGCAGAATCATTATGCCCTGGGAGCTCGAACAATGAGAACCGTTTTGAAGTGGGTTGGATTGGTATTATTAACGGCTGCTGTCCTAGGGACGGCAGCCGTTAATATCTATGATGACGCTAATCCTCAAACCATATATCGTGATACCGACGCTAACGGTTATCCTGAAAAATACGAACTTGCCCATCACCATCTGCGCGTATATGAAAATAACCACTTGATCTGGGAGAGCCCGGACGATTGGAATATACGTCAAATAAACCTGGCCGATGCCGATAACGACCGCCGGGCTGAATTGGCCATGGTTCTATGGAAGCATGGCAGTTACGGTGAGATTAAGCCTTTTTGGTACGAAGGCGAAGATGATGAATACACCTGCCACTTATTTCTATATCGTATGCGCAGCGGAAGATTAACCGCGGTTTGGTGCTCCTCCGCTCTGGTGAATCCGATTATCGAAATGACGGTTAAAGCCAGCGGCAGCAATGGGACTAACGAACTGCATGTGCTGGAAGGCCCCCCCACCGGCTTTGCCTGGTCTGTCCGCCAACTGTTTCACCGGCAGGAAACCCGCTGGGTCTGGAATGGCTGGGGATTTGAACGCGCCGATTGACACACAATCCAGGCGCAGAGGATTGGGCCGGCGGGAATTAAAGTTTTATGGGTTATCGATTACTAC
>DATMYB010000161.1:0-2104 GCA_035561215.1 Syntrophomonas sp.
ATCATATACTATACTATTGGAGGAAACTATGGAAGAAGATTTATTTGGCATTTGTCCTTATGTAACCGCCCAGAAAATTTTAACCGGCAAATGGACACTGCTTATCATGTATCATTTGAGTTTGAAAACGCTGCGCTTTAATGAACTGCAGAGGGAACTGCCACATCTTACCCAGGCTACCCTGACCAGACAGCTTAGGATGATGGAGGACAACGGCTTGATTGTAAGAAAAGTATATAATCAGATTCCTCCCAAGGTTGAATACTCGTTAAGCGAGCTGGGTCATCAGTTCCGACCGGTGCTTGATGCGCTCCAAATCTGGGGGAACCGGTATATAAGTTTTTTGCAAAGCAAAGATAAAGGCAATTCGATTGGCTAATTGGTGGGAAATAAAGCTGTACGGATTTCCGTCAAGCTTGACGGAAGGCAGTCGGGCAACATAAGCTGTGCCGCTTTACCTCTGCCTTCCGCCAAGACTTTAACGGTTAACAGTTATAGCAGGCTATATTTCAGCTATTTGTCATACATTCCGTATCCGCCTTCGGATATGGAAATAAAGATATTCTTGCATTGGGTATAATGGGCCAGCATCATCTTGTGAGTCTCACGTCCAATGCCGGACTTTTTATAGCCGCCAAAAGGTGAATGAGCAGGTAGTTCGTTATACGTATTTATCCACATACGACCGGTCTCGATGCCTCTGGCAACCCGCAGCGCCCGGTTGATGTCTCTGGTCCATACCGCTCCGCCCAGGCCGTATTCGCTGTCGTTGCCCATATCGATGACTTCCTGTTCGGTTTTAAATTTGATCACACATACCACCGGCCCGAAAATTTCTTCTTGGGCAACTTTCATCTTGTTATCCACATCCGCCAAAATGGTGGGTTGCATGAAAGCTCCTTCGCTCAATGGTCCCTCGGCATAACGGGAACCGCCGGTAACCACCCGGGCGCCCTCTTGCTTACCGATTTCAACATAGTTCAATATCTTCTTCAATTGTCCTTCATCGATCTGACTGCCCATCTGGGTATCAGCTTCCCACGGCAGGCCTACTTTAACTTTGGCAAAAGCGTCCGCCATGGCCGCTACGAATTTATCATATATATCTTCATGTACGAAAACTCTTGAGCCGGCGCAGCAGACTTGGCCCTGATTGAACAGGATACCCATTTGCGTGCCTTCGATAGCCTTATCCCACTGGCAGTCCGGGAAATAAATATTAGCCGACTTGCCGCCCAGTTCCAAAGTGGCGGGAATCAGTTTTTTGGCAGCGGCATCGGCAATGCTGTAGCCTACTTCGGTGGAACCGGTAAAAGCCAATTTGCTGAAACCGGGGTGTTCAAGCAAGTAATTGCCGGTGGTTGATCCGCTGCCGGTGACCACATTTACCACTCCGGGCGGGATAATTTCCTGCAGTATCTTGCAGAACTCCAACAGGCTCAAAGAGGTGGTGGAGGAAGGTTTCATAACGACGGTATCACCAGCGGCCAGGGCCGGGGCGATTTTCCAGGCAGCCATCAGGAAGGGGAAATTCCAGGGGATAATCTGTCCGACGACGCCTATGGGCTCCCGCAGGATGATGCTCATGGTGTTGTCGTCAATCATTACCGCCTGCCCTTCTTCGGTTCTTATGGCGCCGGCGAAATAGCGAAAATGATCCGCCGCCAGCGGCACATCGATATTTCTGGTTTCGCGGATAGGTTTGCCGTTGTCCATAGTCTCCACCAGCGCCAGTTTATCGGCATTGGCGTCAATAGCGTCAGCGATTTTCAGCAGATATGCCGCTCTTTCCTGAGGGCTGACTTTTTTCCAGCTGGCAAATGCCTTTTTGGCCGCCAGATAGGCATCATCAACATCACGACGGCTGGCATTCACACAGGTCGATAATTTTTCACCATTGGCCGGACAAAACACATCAAAGGTTTTTCCTTCGTTGCTGTCCACCCATTTCCCATCAATAAACAGCTTGTAACTAGCATCCATAGGGTTACTCATTCCAATCACTCCTTTATGAAATTCTCCACTACAACACCAGCCGGTGCTTGTCCGATCGGACTTCACCGTCATCCAGCAGTTTTCTATTTAATATTGCATAATATATGCC